>JABLXP010000003.1 GCA_013178045.1 Bacillota bacterium | reverse complement strand
TCAATATGATGGATGCTTCAGCATCACTTTCATCTTGAAGGATTATGGATAGTATTTCTATCATGAATTGAGCTTTTTCAATTATTTTTGCACTCGACTTGACATAAGCAATTACTTTGCATAATTAACCAGGCAAGTTGTGCATAAACAGATGTACATCTGGTGAAAGTAGTTGTATCAGGTATGACTGTATAATTTCTGACAAAAGTCTTTAATTTCCCAAGAGCGCAAACAATTAGCAATGAATAACCTTTATAAGACCAAGGAAAAGGTGGCACACCATGTTCGGATTCTTTCGCATCTTGAAAAAAGCCGTCACTTACTCCTCGCGAGGCCAGTCAAAACAAAAACAGCGGACGGCTGACCCGGGGCAACCTGAGCAGCAGGCTTTAAGTAAGAGCCTGCCAACCAATCTGCGGCAGATTAAGGAGATTTTAGCCGGCTGTGCGGACGTGGTCTACCGTGAGTTCGTGATCGCGCAAAAAGATGAAATCCGCGCCGTGCTCATCTATGTCGACGGGATGATCGACAAGGGCCAGGCCAGCTTCCAGATCATGAAAACGCTGATGATGGACATTTCCATGGTGGAGGAAGGGGAGAGGATCAACCCGCACAATGTCCTGGAGACAGTGGTCGAACGCGCACTAACAATCCACCAACTGGAGCAGTACCATAACCTGCCAGATGTGATCAATGGCATCCTGGACGGTGATATTGCCCTGCTGATCGATGGCTACGCGACGGCTCTGCTGTGTGGGGCCAGGGCGTGGGAATCAAGATCGGTTGAAGAGCCTACCTCCGAAAGCGTGGTGCGGGGGCCGCGGGAGGGTTTTGTCGAGACCCTGCGGACCAATATCACTCAAGTCCGCCGACGGATTAAAAGTCCGGATCTCAAGGTAATGATGTTGAAAATTGGCCGTTATACCCGGACTGATGTCGCGCTCATGTACATCCGGGGAATCGCGGACGAAAAACTGGTGGCCGAAGTCAAGTCACGACTTCAACAGGTCCAGGTTGACGGTGTTTTGGAGAGTGGTTACCTCGAGGAATTGATTGAGGATCGCCCTGGTTCAATTTTCGCACAGATCAAGCGCACCGAACGGCCTGATAAAGCATGCGCCGACCTCCTGGAGGGTAAAGTGGCCATTTTGGTGGATGGGACACCTTTTGCGATGACGGTGCCGCTGTTGTTCACCGCAGAGCTGCAGTCGGCGGAAGACTACTACGAGCGCTACTACTACGGCTCGGCGATCCGGATGGTGCGCTTCCTGGCCATGGTGCTGGCCTTGACCTTATCTTCAGTCTACATTGCTATCGTGTCCTTCCACCAGGAGATGCTTCCTACCCCGCTCTTGATCCGCGTGGCTGGACAGCGGGAAGCCGTGCCTCTCCCCGTTATTATGGAGACGATATTGATGGAGATGGTATTCGAAATCCTGCGGGAAGCCGGGGTACGTTTGCCGCGTCAGGTCGGTCAGGCCGTCAGCATCGTTGGTGGCCTGGTCATGGGCGATGCCGCGGTGCGGGCAGGACTGGTTGCCCCTACCACGGTGATCGTGGTGGCACTCTCGGGCATCAGTTCATTTGCCATCGCCGGCTACTCAGCAGCCATCAGCATCCGGCTTCTGCGCTTTCCGATGATGGTGGCCGGTGGCACACTGGGTCTGTTTGGGGTGATGGCCGTAATCATTGCCATCTTTATTCACCTGGCCTCCCTGCGTTCTTTCGGTGTTCCTTATTTGTCACCCGTGGCTCCCTTGACGCTTCGCGACCTGAAGGATGCTACTAACCGGGCCCCCTGGTGGGCGATGCGGACGCGGCCGCGGGTGATCGGATACCGGAACCCGCAACGGCAAGCACCTAATCTCAAGCCCGGGCGGCCAGCCGAACAGAGCCAAAAACAGAAAACCGCCAGCGCATCGCACAGATACCGGCGACAGAGGGGGGAGTGAGTAGCTGGTGAGTGGTGGAAAATCACGTCTGAGCAAGTGGTTGGCCATTTTTCTGGTGTCCATCTTGCTGCTTAGTCAAACCGGCTGCTGGAGCTTCCGAGGAATGAAGCAACTGGCCATCGTGATGGGGGTAGGGATTGATAAGGTACCGGGAACCGATGAAATAGAGGTTACGGTTCAGATTGTCAAACCCGGGGCCACGTTTGTCGGCCAGGAGGGTGGGGGACTTGGCGGGTCTGAAACCAAACCGGTCTGGGTGGCCAGCGCGCGAGGGAGAACCATTAGCGAGGCCCAACGCCGGTTAAATCTGAAATCATCCCGGGAGATCTATTGGGCACACTGTATCTTCCTGGTGCTCGGAGAAGAACTGGCCCGCCAGGGTGTTGATGATGTCCTTGATTTTTTCCTTCGCGGTCCCCAACCGAGAGAGTTCATGTGGATCATGGTTGCCCGGGGAACGGCAAAACAGATCCTGACAGCAGAGCCAGAACTGGAAAAGATCCCGGCCCAGGCGATCGGGTTTCTCACCCGGTCAAAGGCGGGTCATGCTGTGATGCTGAAGGATTTTGTCAAACAGGTCGTAACACCCGGGGCAGGTGCAACTGCTTCTCTGTTAGAACTGACAACTGCCATTGAGGGTGAAGACCAAGAGGACGGACAAAAGCCCAAAGAGGTTAAAATGGTTGGGGTAGCGGTTTTCCGTCAGGCTAAACTGGTGGGGTTTCTGGATGAAACGGAGACCCGCGGCTTGATGTGGCTGCAGGGAGAAGTCGTCCGCGGCGTGGTGACCATTCCGAGCCCCGAAAAAAAAGAAGGAAGAATATCAATCAACATCTACCGGTCAAGGACGAAGGTGATCCCAGAAATCCATGATGGGATGTTAAAGATCAAGGTGGAAATTGATACCGAGGGCGATCTGGCCGAGGAACAGGGACCTGATGATGCCAGCCAGCCGGCGGTCATCGAGGAGATTAATCAGTACATGGCCAGTCAGATAGAAGAACGCTGCCAGCTGGCGCTTCAGAAGGCCCAGACGGATTTGCAAACAGATGTTTTCGGCTTTGGGGAAGCAGTACACCGCCGCTACCCACAGGAGTGGAAACTATTGAAAAACCGGTGGGAAGACGAGTTCCCAAAAGTCCCAGTTGAAGTAACCGTCAACGCTCAAATCCGGCGTACCGGTCTGATGACGAAACCAATCTTTAAGAAAATACAGTCATTGAAGAGTTAATTCACATGGAAAGAGGGTGATGGCATGAAGGACAAGGTGATGATCAGCAGTGTGGAATGGGGCTGTCTGATTGCCAATCTCATTCTGTCTACCGGTGTCCTTTTTGTTCCCAGTGTTACAGCGGGGACAGCCAAACAGGATGCCTGGCTGGCCGGCTTGCTGGCAACGGGATTCGGTCTGGGCATAACCCTACTGCTCACTGCGTTGTGGAGACGGTTACCTGACCAGAACCTGATCCAGGCCGCAGAAATCATCTTGGGGAAGTGGCCGGGGCGGCTGGTCAGCCTCTTTTACCTCTGGTGGCTGCTCCACACTACCGCTGCTATCAGTCAAGAGTTCGGGGATATAGTGCTCATTGGGTTCCTGCCGGAAACCCCGTTCATTGTCATCATCCTCGTCGGTATTGCCCTGTCGGCCTATGCGGTCCGCAGCGGACTGGAGGTGATCGCTCGACTTAACCTGGTTTTTTTGCCACTGGTAATCAGCCTGTTACTGCTCAGTCATCTCCTGGTAATCAACGTTATGGACGGGAAAAACTTACTTCCTGTTGGCGAGACCGGCCTGAGCAACTTGGTCAAGGGGGCCATCCCGACAACGGCCTGGTTGGGGGAACTGGTGGTGATGTGGATGTTTCTCCCGTGCTTAAATCAAAACCACGAAGTAAGAACAGCCTCCCTGACAGGCATCCTGGTGACTGGTTTGTTGTTTGTCCTGACCGACCTCATAGTGGTGGCGGTGTTCGGGCCAGTCCAGGTCGCATCGTTTGTCATTTCTACTCTGAACGCCGCGCGGATGATCCATATCGCCGCTTCCATCGAGCGGGTGGAGGCCTTCACCCTTGGGATTTGGGTGTTTGGCGGGGTGGTAAAGATAAGCCTGTTCTACCTGGCTTTTGTTTACGGCTTGGCGGAATGGCTAAAGCTGCGCGACTATCGTCCGTTGGTGCTGCCGGCCGGCGGACTGATCGTAGCCATGGGCATGCTCAATTATCGCAATATAGTTGAACTGTTTCATTTTGCGGGTAAGTCCTGGCCGGTGTACTCGCTTTTAACGGTTGAAGTCGGCTTGCCTGTGCTAATGCTACTGGTGGCCCTGGGACGGGGGATTAAGGCTCAGCCCCGCGGGAACGGGTCTGAAGGGACGAATTAACAAACAAAGGAGTGGGTAAAGATGCTTGGACTACTGGCCCTGGTGTTCATAGCTTTGATGATCATGCTGGCGATTGACTTGCCCTGGTTAATTAAAGAAAAAATGTGGCGCGAACTGGCTGCCTATATAGTTCTGGTGGTACTTTGGTTAGGTCTGACGATTCCCCAGGTGTTGGGGATTACCCTACCCAGTCCCAGCAGTTACATAGCAGAAGTGTTTAAGCCTTTAAGCGACCTGTTGAAACCTACCGAATAACGGCAACCGCCCCGACCCGTAAAGGAACGGTTTTGCGCACCGGTGGGTCGACCCAGAGCTTGAAAGAAAGCATCATCGCGATCACGACGCCGAAGAAGAGGAAAAACAGGGCGATGCGCCGGCGCCTGATGAAGTAGGTCACATTTTTCCCCCCAGGATTTTTTATTTTATAAAGTTTCTCTACTGCTGACAGGTTGCCCGAGAAAAATGAAAAATATGCGGCGAACTTACCATCTTGGCGTCATGGATTGTCGGAATTTGATGGAAATAACTTCCTCTGCCAGACAGGATTCTTGACTCCACCGGCGAATAATTACACCAAACACACGTTTCAAAGGAGGGCGAGATATTTTATGGATGGGACTAGTGATGGCAGTCGAGGAAGAGTGATCTTCATGCGGGTGGGCAGTTTGCCAGATGGCTTGGAAGTAGAATTCCAGATCGCAGAGAACCACCCAGTCTATCAGGTGGGTGGTTCTTCCCGTCCCCTGCTGGTCATTAGCCCAGAGACGGGTGAAGTCTGGTTGGGCACGGAGAGATTGAATGTAACAGCGGCGGAACTGCGGATTCTCGCCAAGTTAGCGGAAAATGGCCGACGGATAACGACTCCAGAGGTTTTGTATGATGCCCTGTATGGGGATGGAACAGGCGGGGAGGGGTCCGGTTTTGATGTACGTTCGCACATCCGTAATCTGCGCCGCAAACTGGGCGATGATGGCCGCGACCCCTATTATATTCTCAATCACCGCTCACTGGGCTACCAACTACGCCCGGGTACTTACCGGCTGATTAAGGCAGAAACAGACGGGTATGGCTAATCGGCCCAACTGGCTAGATAACGTTCTTGCTCTGGCGTCAGGGTGTCAATGGTAATGCCGAGCGCTTTTAGGCGCAGACGCGCGACCTGCTGGTCGATCTCAGCCGGCACCGGGTGAACTTTCGGCACGAGGTTGGCCCGATTCGCAATCAGGTATTTAAGGGACAGGGCTTGCAGGGAAAAGCTCAGATCCATCACTTCCGCGGGATGTCCATCGCCTGCGGCCAGGTTGACCAGCCGCCCTTCCGCCAGGAGGTAGACCCGCCGTCCGTCGGCAAAGACAAACTCCTCGATATTGCGGCGGACGGTCCGGGAAGACACCGCCATTTGGAATAAATCAGGTTTGCTGATCTCGACGTCAAAGTGACCGGCATTGGCCAGGATCGCCTGGTCTTTCATCACCGCGAAATGTTCCCGCCGGATGACATTGATGTTGCCAGTCACGGTGATGAAAACGTCGCCAATACTCGCGGCTTCAATCAAAGGCAGGACCTGGAAGCCGTCCATGATGGCTTCATTGGCCTTGATCGGGTCGATTTCGGTGACCACTACCTTCGCCCCGAGCCCTTTGGCGCGCAGCGCTACTCCCTTGCCGCACCACCCGTAGCCGATTACCACGACCGTCTTGCCAGCGACGACCAGATTGGTAGTCCGCATAATACCGTCCCAGACAGATTGGCCTGTTCCGTAACGGTTGTCAAAGAGGTATTTCATGTAGGCGTCGTTGACGGCGATCATGGGGAAGTGCAATTGGCCTTCACGTTCCATGGCGCGAAGGCGCAAGACCCCGGTGGTTGTTTCCTCGCAGCCGCCCAGGATCTCGGGGAGCTGGGCTGAGCGTTCCGCGTGGAGGAGAGCCACCACATCTCCGCCGTCGTCGATGATGGCGTCGGGGTGACAGTCCAGCGCCAGATTCAGGTGGCGGCGGTACTCCTCGACAGTGGCTCCGTGCCAGGCGAAGGCGCGAATGCCGCTATCCACCAGCGCGGCTACAACATCGTCCTGCGTTGACAAGGGGTTACTGGCAACAACAGTGACCTCGGCCCCCCCGGCCTGCAGGACTCGCGCCAGGTAGGCAGTTTTCGCTTCCAGGTGCAGGCAGAGGACGAGACGCCGTCCAGCAAATGGTCTGGTCTGCGCAAACTCGGTGCGGAGCTGATTCAGGATCGGCATGTGGGGACGAACCCAGTCGATTTTTCGGTGGCCTTCTGGCGCAAGTCTAAGATCACGGATCTGTGACGTGGGATACATATGTCTGATACCTCCATGAGCGCATCTAAAATTTTACTGACAGTGTCTAACCTCTAACCTGAATGGGACTTTTACATATCCAGTCTTTCTCTAGTCTATGGCAGAATGCCCAATGGCATTCTGTTTTCACTTTAGCGCAAATTGCAATTGGCGTAAAGGGGCGGCTGAAACAATTTTTACGGGGGACATGAAAGAAAAAAGAGTATCATTGGGAACACAAACAATTCACTTATTCTGCACAGAAGGATCATGCTCTCTACACAACCCTGGTCTATGATGATGGCAAAGTTGGCGGAGAGGAGGCCAGGGTATGGAATACCGGAAAGTTGAGGAACTGTATAACGAATTAACGGCCTTATGCCCGGTTTATCAACCGGGGCTGGGAGATGCCACCGAGATTATTACGAACAATGGCGGACACTACCTGGACCGGCGGACCATCCGGGGGGTGCGGAACGCCCTGGCGCGTCAGTTTGCTCTGGACCAGCAAGCGGCCAGAGAGATCTACGGTGAACTGGTCGGCCGCCGGGCCCTGGTGCCGCTTCCCCTGTCTATTCACCTGATTCTCATTCCGGTCAAGCTGCGGCGGCCAGTGACGGCAAACGACAGCGCTTATGGTTATGTGGCAGTTAATCAGGTTTCGGGGTTGGTCACGAGCCCGGTCTACCCCCGCGGCTGCCGGCTTCAGTTGTTAAATGGTTACTGCCTGGACAGCCCGAGCAGCCGGGAAACAGTGAGCAGGACCTTAGGGGATGGGCGCTTGATTGCCCAACGGTATTGTGACTACATTGGTGCTCACCGCGCTAAACTAACGTCGGGGAGAGCAGGAGAAGAGAGTGGTGTGTTGAGCAATGAAGGGCTGGGGATTGCGGAAGCGGTGGTGGAACTGGCGAAACAGGTAAATTTACTGGTCGACGTCTTGACTGGAGTAATACAGGGTTTGAAAAAAGATCGCCTACCGCGCAGGTAGGCTATCGGTGTTTGTAAATTAGTCAAATCTTGCCAAGGCTTTAATTGTGCTCAGTGGTTGTGTTGGCGGAGAAACTCGGTGATCACCTGTTTGACTGCGGCGGGCTGTTCCAGCATGACCATGTGTCCGGCGGCAGGAATCACCGCCAGAGTGCTGTTGGGTAAGTTTTTTACCAGATACTCGGAGTATTTGGGCGGGGTCAGGAGGTCATCGGCGCCAACGATCACCTGGGTGGGCTGTTGTATTTCGGGCAGGCGCGACATCACGTCAAAGTTGTCGCAGGCAAGAAAATCACGGTAAACAACGACCGGATCCACTGTTAGATCCATTTCGATTTCGGCGTTAATCAAAGCTTCATCTGTGGCTGGGGAAAAGGCCCGCCGTTTAAAGGCCGGGTTAACTATCCCTTGTCGCAGGTTTTCTAAAAAGGCAGGGACGACCCGCAGACGGGCCCCCGTGCCCACCAGGACAAGATAATCAACCGCGTTCGGGTCAATCAGGGCGACCATTAAGACAATCGCCCCACCGAGGGAGTGTCCTACCCAGATCAGCGGCCGTGTGGGTCCAATGGCGGTCACGCTATCTCTGACCACACGGGCGTACTCGCTGACATCGGACTGTGCCTCGCCTGTTGATTCCCCGTGACCCGGTAAATCCAGGGCCAGCCCCCCATACCCTTCAGGCAGATCACTCATCAAACTTCGCCACTTGCGGCGGCTGCCGCCGGAGCCGTGAATAAAGACAAGTGTCCCCTTGGAACCGGCCTTGTAGTCGTAGTTAAGCATCTTTCTCACTCCTAACTTGATTATTGCTCTGGAGTTTCCTCCACAGGGTCGACCGACTGATGCCTAAGCGGCTTGCCAGTTTCTGCTTATCCTGGATCATTTGGTCCAACTGAATTAAAATGTTGCTTTCCATCTCTTCCAGACTGCCGACGGGTACGGTAATGGTTGGTTTAGGCGGTTTGTAGGTTTCTCCTTTTCCCTGCGCCAGGAGACCCAGGGCCATTTGTTCCGCCATCTCAGAAGATTCGCCGGCGTTACACAGGACAACGTATTTTTCAACAAAGTTCTCCAATTCCCGCACATTTCCTGGCCAGTGATAGGATTGCATGGACTGTAAAACTGTTTCCGTTAACGGTGGCACCCGTTTGTTGTAGCGTGATGATATTTGATTGGGAAAGTATTGCACCAGATAGGGAATGTCTGACTGCCGCTCGCGCAGCGGTGGAACGATCAGTCTGAGCACATCCAGGCGGTAGAAGAGGTCGTTGCGGAACGTCCCCTGTTCAACCAGTTCCTTAATATCCTTGTTCGTCGCGGCGATAATCCGTACATTCACGGGAATGACCCGCGAACCCCCAACCCGCATCACTTCTTTGTGTTGTAATACACGGAGCAGGTGGGACTGGAGATGGGGGGGCATTTCACTGATTTCGTCCAGGAACAGGGTGCCTTTGTGCGCCAGTTCGAACAAACCGGGTTTTCCCCCCTTGCGGGCCCCGGTAAACGCCCCTTCTTCATAGCCAAACAGCTCGCTTTCCAAAAGGTGTTCCGGTAACGCGGCGCAGTTAATGGCCACAAAAGGACCGCGGTGCCGGCGGCTGCTCTGGTGAATACTTTGGGCGAAAAGTTCCTTGCCGGTCCCGCTTTCGCCGGTTATCAGGACGGTGGCGTCAGATTGAGCGTAATGCCGGGCGGCAGAGACCGCCCGCAGCAACGGCTCGCTGCGGCCAACGATATCATCAAAGTTATACTTGGCCACCAGACCCTTGGAGAATAATTCAGCGCGGATTTTCTGCTCCAGGACCTGCACGTGAGTCACGTCGTTAAAGGTAGCCAGTGAGCCGATATACTTATTGCCGAAATGGATGGGTGTGCTGTTGACCACGATCTGTCCCTGATTGGTATTCACCAACTGTTCGCAGGCAGCCGTTTTCGAGTTCAGTAGGGCAACCAGACCTTCCGGCAAGACCTCAGCGGCTGACTTGCCATTAACGTTTGTTTTTAGTCCCAGAATGCGTTCTGCAGACGGGTTGATCAAGCGGATTTTTCCCGTTGACCCGAGCGCCACGATCCCCTCAGAAGTAAGATTAAGCAGGGCTTTCAAGCGCTCATTTATCTCGTAGTCGTGCTGGCGGATCTGGGCGATTTCCTTGGCTTTTTGTATGGCTTGAAAAATCGTTTCCCGGTTGGGGCGGATGAGAATAACTTGCATGCCCATTTGCTGAGCGGTCCTTAAGGTGATCAGGCCGCCGAACATAGTCCTCAATCCTAATTGTTTGGCTTCGTGCACGTTTTTAATCACGTCGGATTGTTCGCGGTAAGTAAAGTGGCGGATCTTGATGCCCAGGATCTGCTCCATGACTTTGATATCGTAAGGTTGATTATAGTAACTAACAAAGCCGATCTCTTTTTCATCCGGGGCAATCCGCCGGCGGTTGCGGAAAATCGTCTGCAGCACGTCAAAGGTCGATATTTCGGCATTGACCACCTGAATTTTCATGCGAGAGCGAATCAGATCCGCGGTGTAGCCGCGTGTGATTACGACATCTACATTTGACTTAGCCAGTTCTTCCAGGTAAGGAATAGCCTCATCCATGATGGCATCGATAACGCGGACGTGTTGGCTAATCTCTCGGTGCAGCTTTGGCAGCAAAGGGTCCGGGTTGATAAAAACAATGTTTTCAAACAATCTACCACCTCCGACGTTTGAATGTTTTTCGGCTGGATAAAGTGGAATGAATTAAGGCGGGAATGAATGTTGAAAGTTTCGGGATTTGTTCTGTGACAGGTTGGAATCTTACATAGAATAGCGATCAGTTGTAATATAAGTGTACCTGTTTGCTCTGGCGAGAGCAACAATTATATTTTGCCGAATCTCTGGTAACGACAGCCTAAAAATGACTTTTTGAGAAATTTATTGTTCATCTTCTCCAGAGATTACTCACCTGCTTAAACATAATCATGCATGCACTTTATTCCACAAACACACCGGTCTGAATTGTTTCAAAATTAAATCACCATTGGCGCAGATGTTGCAAAAACAAAATGATTGACTCCTTCTGCGTCGGCGAAAGAAGCATTATCAATTTTTGAAAAATTTATTTTTTGTGTTGGGATGGGAACAGTACGCCCAGGCACCAGACGGTTAAACAAGCTGGCACATTATTTGCAATTAGTGTTAAAAATGGGTTAGATCAACAGAAACAACAGAAAAAGACAAAAACAGGCACGATATGACACAAGACAACATAGCAAGACAAAATTAGACATCATATCACAAAAAGAGACATTATCAGCACGGCCGAACAGGGTGGGGGTGAAGGAATATGCAAATCTGTTTTTCGCCATAAGGAGGGATGTTGTGTGCAAGATAAGCGAATGACCTTAAAAGAAGCAGTTGCCACCTTTGTCACAGATGGGTGTTCGATAACTTTTGGTGGTTTGGGAAGTCGAGAACCCTTTGCGGCTTGTCACGAGATCATCCGGCAGCGGAAGAAGGACCTCACTTTCATTACGGCCACCACTACCGATACAGCCGAGCCGCTGATCGCCGCTGGCTGTATCAAGCGAGTTGAATCTGCATATATCTGGATTGGTGTCGTTGGCATGGGGTTGAACTGGAGGCGCGCGGTGGAACAAGGGATTCCCCATTACCTCGAAATTGAGGAATATTCAAATTACGCGATGGGACTACGCTTTATGGCCGGCGCCAGCGGGGTGCCCTTTATGCCGACCAAGTCCCTGCTGGGGACTGATATGATTAAAGTAAACCCGAAGATTAAGGTGATTGATGACCCCTATGGGAACGGACCAGTTGCACTGGTACCAGCAGCGCAGCCGGATGTCGCCTTTATTCACGTGCAGCGGGCGGACAAGGCCGGCAATGCCCAGATCTGGGGAATGTTTGTTAACGATGATATCATCGCCCGGGCGGCAAAAAAAGTAGTGCTGACCTGTGAAGAAATAATCCCGACGAGCGAGATTCGTAAGCTCCCGAACATGACGGCGATTCCATCCTACTGTGTTTCGGCTGTCGTGGAGGCACCATTTGGCTGTCACCCCTTATCGGTAGCGGGGTATTACTGGATGGATATTCCCTTCCGCCGCCAGATGGTGGCTGCCTCACGGACCAGGGAAGGGATCCTGCAGTGGATGGATGAGTGGATCTACGGGATAGAAAGCCATAACGACTATCTCAACAAAGTCGGTTGGGATCGGTTAGCCAAACTGCAGGAGCTTGAACATGATAACTACCAGATCCCCCAGATTGTATCAAAGGAGGGAGCCCGATGAGCTACGCCAAGGATTATACGACGTCCGAATTGATGGGGGCAATTACGGCCCGCCAGATCCGCAATGATGATGTTGCCTTTATTGGGATCGGGATTCCTTTGATTGCCGGTGTCTGTGCGGTGAGTACCCACGCGCCAGACGCAATCTTGATCTACGAAGGCGGGGGAGTCGGGGCCATGAGCCGGCGGATTCCCTGGACGATCTCCGACAACCCGACGACGGACAATGCCCTGGCGGCCGGTCCCATGTGGCGGGTGTTCAGTGATCAACAACGAGGGTTTATTACGCTGGGAATTATCGGCGGGGCAGAGGTTGACCGCTATGGGAATCTTAACAGCACGGTGATCCCGGGGGTGGATGGGAGCTATACCCGGCCCAAGGTCAGGCTGCCCGGCAGCGGTGGGGCCAACGATATTGCGTCTTCGGCCCAGCGGACGGTAATCATGATCCGCTTGGAAAAGGGCAAGTTTGTGGAGCGCGTGCGCTTTATGACCAGCCCCGGGTATCTGACCGGACCCGGTGCCAGGGAACGCGCCGGCCTTATGGGTGGGGGACCCGTTATGGTTGTCACTGATCACTGTATTTTCAAGTTCGACGAAGAGACCAAAGAAATGTACCTTGACGCCCTGTTCCCCGGCGTGACGGTTGACCAGGTGCGGGAACGGGTTGACTGGGACTTGAAGGTCGCGCCTTGGCTCTCGGAAGTTGAGCCCCCAACAGAGGAACAGGTGCGGGTGATGCGTTCCTTTGATTCCATGGGGATCATCCTGGGGAAGAAATCGACCCAAAAGACAGAGACCTTTGAGGAATATTATGAGAAGATGAAACGCTCTTATGAGGCGATTGAGCTCAAGTTATAGGAAGTCGCAAACATTACGGAGGAGGTATGAGCATGTCTTTTCAATACCTGCTGGTGGAAAAGGAGGCTGGGATCGGGTTGATCACCATCAACCGTCCCGAGCAGCGAAACGCCCTTAACCGGGAGGCGTGGGCTGAGATCCGGCAGGCGGTAGGTGAACTGGGGATAGATGATGATGTCCAGGTGCTGGTGATTACCGGCGCCGGGGATAAAGCGTTTGTGGCCGGAGCGGACGTGAGGGCGTTACGCGAGCGGAGTATGCTCCAAACACTGGTGGGAGAATACCATCGAGTTTTGCTGGATATCGAAGAACTGGATAAACCGGTAATTGCCGCGGTCAATGGCTTTTGCTTCGGCGGCGGATGTGAATTGGCCATGGCCTGCGACCTGCGGATCGCCAGTGAGAACGCCAAGTTTGGGCAGCCCGAGCTGGGGTTGGCGATCATGCCGGGAGCCGGGGGGACCCAGCGGCTGCCGCGATTAGTCGGGCTGGCTAAGGCCAAAGAACTCATCCTGACCGGGGAGATAATTGATGCCGCTGAGGCCTTGCGGATCGGCCTGGTCAACAAGGTGGTCCCGGCGGGAGAACTGATGGTGACGGTCCAGGAGACGGCCAAGCGGATCATGAGCAAGGGCCCGGTGGCCGTCCGGATGGTGAAACGGGTCATGCGGCTGGGGACAGAGGTTGATCTCCGTACTGCGTTAAACATTGAGATTCTGGGGCAAGCGGTGATTTTTGGCACCGAGGACCGACTGGAGGGTTTGGATGCCTTTTTAGAGAAACGCAGTCCGCGGTTTCAGGGAAAATAAGCTAAGCTTGTGTTGTTTCGAATTGTTTTGGTAAAGCAAGATGATTTACCAGAAGTATAGAAAGCTAAGGAGGAATGTCTGATGAATTTTGGGTTAACAGAAGAACAAAGGATAATTCAAGAGATGGCGAAACGTTTTGCCGAAAACGAGATCGCGCCTTATGTAGACGAGGATGAAAAGAATCATTATTTCCGAAAAAGAAATCCACGACAAGATGGCGGAACTTGGCTTCTTTGGGTTCTGTATCGAAGAACAGTACGGTGGAAATGGCATGGGTTTCGTGGAAGCCTGCCTGGTGACCGAACAACTGGCCAAGGTCCACGCGTCCTGGCGGCTCCCGATCAACATGCAGTGCATCGGCCCGGCCCTCACCATCCAGCTGTTTGGTACCAAGGAACAAAAGGAAAAATTCATCCCGAAGTTTGTCAGTGGCGAGTGGATTGGTTACTTTGCCATTACCGAACCGAACACCGGCTCGGATGTGGCTTCCATGAATACCTATGCGGTAGATAAAGGTGACCACTGGGTGATTAACGGGCAGAAGATGTTTATCACGAACGCCCCGATCGCTGACTATGGCCTGCTTTACGCCTCGACAGATAAGGCGGCCAAACACCGCGGCATTACCTGTTTCCTGGTCGATTTTAAAAACACACCAGGGGTTGAAGTGCATCCCATAGAAACGAAGTTTGGCCTCCACTGCTCACCGACCGGTGAAGTGGTCTTTGACAACGCCATTGTCCCCAAAGAAAATGTGCTGGGTAAACCCGGGGATGGCTTTAAGATCTGCATGACGCAGCTGAACAACACCCGCATCGGTTGCGCCGCTGGGGCATTGGGTTTGAGCGGCGCCTGTCTCGAAACAGCGGCAAAATACGCTAATGAACGGCAGCAGTTTGGCCGGCGGATTGGGGACTTCCAAATGGTTCAGTCCACCCTGGCGGAAATGGCAGCTGAGCACGAAGCAGCCAAGCTCCTGGTCTACCGGGCGGCCTGGCTGAAGGATCAAGGGCTGCCTAATCAGTATGAAACGTCTCTGGCCAAGTATGTTGCTTCGGAGGCCGCGGTTAATGGGGCTAACGATTGTTTGACTATTCTTGGTTCCTTTGGTTACACGACCGAGTATCCCGGAACGCGTTATTTGGCGGACGCCCGTTCATTCAAGGTTGTGGAAGGCACGACCTTTATTCAAAAGATGATTATCGCTAAATTTGTCCTAGGTGATAGATAGGTACTACTATTGCAAGTGCACCTTCACACAAACCACTTCTCTTAAAACGATTTTTGAAGCTCCCTGCCGGTTATCTCAAACCGGCAGGGAGGGTCCTTTTATTGCCTCATTGATTTTAATTCTTGCTAGAGTAACCCGCTAAAAAAGTTTCAGCAATTGTTTTATTTAACCTAAAAATGCTTGAAATACGTCGATTGTTGAACATGGATAGCGAAAACGGCCAATGTCCCATAAAAATTTATATTTCTATAACCATAGTTAAGGGAGGACAAGCTTAATGTTTGACCGTGAAAAGATAACGCAACTCAAGCAAAAGGTTGCGTCTTGGGAAACGGATTCGCTGAGCAAGGTACTGGCCAAAAACAAAGAACGGCAAGAAGAGTTTGTCACTGGTTCTGGCCTGCCGGTGAAACGGCTGTACACCCCAGCCGATGTAGCGGACCTGGACTATGACCGGGACCTGGGACTACCTGGCCAATACCCGTTCACCCGCGGGGTCCAGCCTACCATGTACCGCGGCCGTTTCTGGACAATGCGCCAGTACGCGGGATTCGCCACCGCCGAAGAATCGAACCGACGGTATAAATACCTGCTTGAACAGGGCCAAACGGGCTTAAGCGTTGCCTTTGACTTACCGACCCAGATCGGCCTGGACTCCGACCATCCCCTGTCCCAGGGTGAGGTTGGGAAAGTAGGGGTAGCCATCGACTCCCTGCAGGACATGGAGATCCTGTTCGATGGCATACCGCTGGATAAAGTCAGCACCTCCATGACCATCAACGCCCCGGCCTCGGTCCTGCTGGCCATGTACATCGCCGTAGCCGAAAAGCAGGGGGTCACCCCAGAAAAACTCAACGGAACGATCCAGAACGACATCCTGAAAGAATACGCCGCGCGGGGGACCTACATCTTTCCACCGGGGCCCTCAATGCGGTTAATCACCGACATTTTTGCCTACTGTGCCCAGCACGTTCCGAACTGGAACACCATCAGCATCAGCGGTTACCACATTCGAGAAGCGGGCGCCACGGCGGTCCAGGAAGTCGCCTTCACCCTGGCGGATGGGATCGCCTACGTCGAAGCGGCCATCAAAGCGGGACTGGATGTCGACCAATTCGCGGGCCGGCTCTCCTTCTTCTTTAACGCGCACAACGACCTGCTCGAAGAAGTCGCCAAATTCCGGGCGGCCCGGCGGATGTGGGCGCGGGTCATGAAAGAACGCTTCGGGGCCAAAGACCCGCGCTCCTGGATGCTCCGCTTCCACACCCAAACCGCGGGCTGCACCCTCACCGCGCAGCAACCAGACAACAACATCGTGCGGGTCACCCTGCAGGCACTGGCGGCCGTCCTGGGCGGGACCCAGTCGCTCCACACCAACTCCCGAGATGAAGCGTTGGCCCTGCCGACAGAAGACTCGGTGCGCATTGCCTTACGGACACAGCAGATCATTGCCTATGAAAGCGGCGTCGCCGAAACCATCGACCCATTAGCGGGGTCCTACTACGTAGAAGCCCTGACCGACGAAATCGAAAAACAGGCCATGGCCTACATCGAAAAAATCGACGCCATGGGCGGGGCCGTCAAAGCCATTGAACAGGGCTACATCCAACGGGAAATTCAAGAAAGCGCCTACAACTACCAGAAAGACGTCGAAAGCGGCCGGCGCATCGTCGTCGGCATGAACAAATTCCAGATCAAAGAAACGCCGCCGAAAGACTTACTGCGGGTTGACCCGGCGGTGGCAGAACTACAGGCCCAGAAACTGGCCAAACTGCGGGCGGAACGGGAACAACAAAAAGTAGACACCGCCCTGGCCAACCTGCGTCAGGCCGCGCAGGGCACAGACAACCTGATGCCGTATATCCTGGAGGCAGTAAAAGCCTACGCCACCCTGGGCGAAATCTGCGGCGTTCTGCGCGAAGTATTCGGCGAATACCGGCCGGTGGAAACAGTTTAAAAACAAACCACCGCTGATGAAACAATTACCAGAAATAACACTATAGAGGTAGCTCGACCACGATCACGACTGCCAACCCCTGGCCCGACTGCATAACAAACCAGAACAAAAAACAAAAAACAAAAAAACAACTAACTCAAGTTAGGAGAGGATAGCAGTGGCGGAAATACAGGCCCCGATGGTAGGTAAAATTGTCGACATCATGATCAAACCTGGAGACGCAGTAAAAGAAGACGACGAAGTCATCATACTGGAATCCATGAAAATGGAAAACCCGATATACGCACCCGCCAGTGGGACAGTCAAAGAAATCAAATGCAAAGTAGGCGACGTGGTTAACCAGGGAGACATCTTAGCCGTAATCGAATAACACGGTCAGCGTATTGATGAGCTAGAAAAAGATGCTGGGTCTAAAGAGGTCGGCAGTCGTATCGATTGTGGAGATGAGAAGCGATGACATGTCAGTAAGAATTGAAGAAGGAGTGAAAGACGATGGAAGATAAACGAATTCGCGTGCTGGTGGCCAAACCGGGCCTGGACGGGCACGACCGGGGTGCGAAAGTGATCGCCAGGGCGCTGCGGGACGCGGGGATGGAGGTCATCTATACAGGTCTGCGGCAAACCCCGGAACAGATTGTTGCAGCGGCGGTCCAGGAAGACGTTGACGTAGTGGCCATGAGTATCCTGTCTGGTGCCCACCTGCACCTTTTCCCGCGTGTTGTGGAATTATTAAAGGAACAGGACATGGGAGATGTTTTGGTCATCGGCGGCGGGATCATCCCAGAGGAAGACATTCCCGTTCTCAAAGAAGCGGGGGTAGCCGAGATCTTCACCCCGGGGACCCCGACAAGTGTGGCGATCGAATATATTCGCAATCACGTCCAGAAATAACAGTAAATTATTCGGTAGATGAAGAAAAGAAAAAAATATACATGGAGGATGCGATGAGTACACTGGACAAAATTGCCGACCTGAAAGAGCGGTCCCAGAAAATCGAACAGGGCGGAGGCCAAAAACGGATTGACAAGCAGCACGCGGAGGGGAAACTCACCGCCCGCGAACGGATCGAACGTCTGCTCGACGCAGGGAGTTTTCAGGAACTGGACAAATTTGTCACGCACCGGTGCACAAACTTCGGCATGGCGGAAGTTGAAGCCCCAGGCGAAGGAGTAGTCACTGGCTACGGGACAATTGACGACCGGCTGGTCTTCGTCTTTGCCCAGGACTTCACAGTGCTTGGCGGCTCTCTGGGAGAAATGCACGCCAAGAAGATCTGCAAAGTGCTGGACATGGCTTTAAAAATGGGGGCCCCGGTGATTGGCCTCAACGACTCGGGCGGGGCCCGGATCCAGGAAGCGGTAGACGCATTAAGTGGATACGGACAAATCTTCTACCGCAACACCATCGCCTCTGGCGTCATTCCCCAGATCTCGGTGATCATGGGGCCGTGCGCTGGAGGAGCGGTCTATTCTCCCGCCCTGACCGACTTTATCTTCATGGTCAAAGGGACCAGCCAGATGTTTATCACGGGCCCGCAGGTCATCAAAGCGGTAACGGGAGAAGAAGTCACGGCCGAGCAACTGGGCGGGGCGATGACGCATAACCAGACCAGCGGGGTAGCGCACTTCGCGGCGGCCAACGAAGAAGAATGCATTCAGATGATCCGCGACCTGCTGAGCTATCTGCCCAGCAACAACGCGGAGGGGACCCCGTATCGGGAACCGTATGACGTGGCTGATCGGGTTGAACCGGCTTTAAACACCATCGTGCCAGACGAAGCGAACCGGCCCTACGACATGAAGAAAGTGATCGCCGCCATCGTAGACAACAAACAATATCTGGAAGTTCAGCCGTACTACGCCCGCAACATCATCACCTGCTTCGCCCGCCTGGACGGGTACACCATCGGGATCATCGCCAACCAGCCGAACTACATGGCGGGCTGCCTGGACGTGAACGCGTCGGATAAAGCCGCGCGGTTCATCCGGTTCTGCGATGCCTTCAACATCCCGCTGTTGAACCTGGTCGATGTGCCTGGTTTCTTACCCGGGACTGGACAGGAGTACGGCGGGATCATCCGCCACGGGGCCAAGATGCTGTACGCCTATTCCGAAGCGACGGTGCCGAAGATCACCCTGGTGACTCGAAAAGCCTACGGGGGCGCTTACCTGGCCATGTGCAGCCGGGACCTGGGGGCCGACCAGGTGTTTGCGTGGCCGACGGCGCAGATCGCGGTCATGGGACCGGAGGGGGCGGCGAATATCATCTTCAAGGATGAGATCGCCAAAGCCGAGGATCCGAAGGCTGTACGGCAGCAAAAGATTGAGGAATACACGGAACGGTTTGCCAATCCTTATGTGGCGGCGCAGCGGGGATTTGTGGACGCGGTCATCGAACCGCAGGAGACCCGGCCGAAGTTAATCGCGGCTCTGCATATGCTGCTGACCAAGGAAGAAACGCGGCCCGCTAAGAAGCACGGTAACATTCCGCTGTAGGAATGTCAAGGCGTTTTCCCGAAAAGGGGGGGGATAATATGGGCGATTAGTGCTCTAAGCGCGGATCTGATGTGTCGTGCTGGATGATTTCATTACCCGGGGAGGGTCCTGGAACAGGAACAAGAACATCTGAATTTTAATAATCTTTAAAGTTTGTTGTCCAAATTGAAAAAGCCGAGGATAGTTCTTGTTTAACCACGGACTTTTGCCTCCTGGTATTATTGAGAGGAGGGTTTGTGTGAACATTCGCACGAAAGGACAGTTAGAAGATGGATTGAGAAGTGCTTTTACTCGCCTGCACGCCCGTACTCTAGGACGTGGGCCAAAAGACGTGTGTGTAAAAGTATACGGGAATTTTATTTTAGTCCTGTGGTTATCTACTATCACCAGTGTAGAAAAGGTAATCAGGAACCAGCCCGACGGGATCGAAAAACTGCGTCGTATTAGAAAAGATATTATCCGGGCGTCAATCCCGGAGTTTCAACAGATTATCGATGAATATTTGGGCGCCAAGATTATCACCGCTTGCTGGGACATCAATATGGAACGCAATGACCGCTACCTGTTAATCGTCATTGATAAGGATGTTGACTACGAACTGAAAACAGCTGGTGTTGAAAACATATCGTCGACCAACTATACGCGAGTAAATTGGCCAAAACCAAACCGTGAATTGTTCAAGGTGGCTGGAGGATTAAATGAGAAAACAGCCAACAACCTTTAAAAGTGGACAAAGCTACGAACGTCAAGCATAGACTATAAATTATCTGGATGGAAAAGGGGAAAAATTTAAAAAATATAAAATTTACACAAATCACAGCAGGATAATTTTGATTTTTGTAGAAATAAATAATCACAAGCAGTAATATAATAGTTAGTAGCTAGAAGCAGGTAATTAATAACCATCCACGACTTAACTTATTGAACATAACCGAGTAGTTATTGGAAAAAAGATATAATATGGTGGATTGTGGCGGAAAGTGTTAGTACTGGCTGCCGATAAACCAACACAGCAGAGTTAAGGTTGTTTTCTGTCGTGTTGGTTTTATTTTTACCCCAAATATTCAAAAAAGACAGAATGGCAACAAAATTAATACATTTTGCGCAATAATCAATATTTTATAAGTTAAAAATTGTTTCCCTAATCAAAAAAAGGGGTAATCAAAAGAAAAGGAGGTGAAGTATATAGGAAAGAGGTTATTAAGTTTCCAAGGCTTTATATTGATGGAATTTTCTATGTTTTAACGAGTAATTTCGGTTAATTTTGAATGGGGGGGAAAACAGTGAGTCCTGCTGCTATAATGATTACCTATATGGCGTTAACGATTGGGATTGGTCTTTATCTGAGTAAAACCAATAAGAGTATTCAGGAGTTCTTTGTCGCGAAAAGGGGACTGGGTGTGGCTTTGATTATCCCCTTGTTGTTTGCTGAACTGATCGCCGGCGCCGGGACGATTGGTAACGCGGCCGAAGCGTTTAGGATGGGATTTTCATCCGTCTGGGCTAACTGGGGAATGGTCGTCGGTTGTTTGGTCTTTGTTATTTTCGTCTCCAAGTTCTACCGTGTAGTTGGTGCTAAATTTGGCGTGATGTCTGTACCCGAAGCGTATAAGGTTTTGTTTGACTCGAAGACGCGTTTGATCATGCTCTTGATTATCTGCTTGGTTTACGGTATCATTTTTGCTCAACAGCCGACAGCAGCCGCTTCTATCTTAGGTCCTATGTTTAAAGTGGATAATAATCTGATGGCCTGGATCGTGGGAGCAATCTTTATCATTATGACCTTGACGGGTGGATTGAAAGGTCTGGCCTGGATGAACGTGGTTCACTCTTTCGTGATGTACTTTGGCATGGGGATTGCCGCTTTTGTCTGTGTGAACCATGTCGGCGGTTATGGACAACTTAAAGCGACCCTGCCTGCTTCGTTTTTCAGTTTCGCGCAACCTGACTTTTGGACAGTGGTTGCCTGGTGCATCGGGACTGCGGTCTCGTTTTTTGCCGCTGCCACTGTGGTTGGGGTTTGTTTTGGGGCGCAGAGCCTCAAAAAAGCCAATACTGGGATCGCCCTAGGCGGTTTTCTGGTGTTACCCTTTGCCTTGATGCCGGCCCTGATCGGTATGGCGGCCAAGGTGCACATGCCCACAATTGTGGCGAAAAACGCGCTCTTTTCTATGTCTGCCCACGTGGGACCGTGGATCGGCGGACTGGCTGCGATGGCGATTATTGCCGCCATATTCTCCACTGCCCCGGCCCTGCTGCTGATCGTGTCGACGACCCTGACCAGAGATTTTTACAAGGGGATAGTTAAGCCTGAGGCAACTGATGCGGAACAGTTAAGGTTTTCGCAGATTACGATCCTGGTCATTGGAATTATAGCCACGTACCTGGGGATGAAGGCCTCGTCGATTCTTGGGCAAATGTTAGGGGCTTTCCAGATCCGGTCTGTTGCCGGCATCGTGTTGGTTATGGCATTGCTCTGGCCGCGGGTGAACAGCACAGCCGCCTTCTGGTCAACCTTGCTCGGTGGTTCATTGGCCGCGATTTGGCACTTTGCGGGCAGCCCCTTTGGTGTGGCACCACTCTGGCCATCGGCAGCGGTAGGTTTAGTTACACTGTTTTTGTTAACTCTGCTGAGCAAAGAACCGGTGTCAGAGGGCTACAAACGGTATCAAACAGCACTTAAAGAGGCGGAGACCGACGGAACGATATGATAAACTGTTAATTTTATAATCTATCAAAAAAATGTAATTTTTCAGGTATAATGAAATCTCTAAATACGGGAAGGAATTTCTGTTAGGCTGTAGAATTATATAGTAGAATTATATAATAAGAAATTGAACCCGCCTGAGGCATGTGCAGGCCAGGGGAAGGTTCTAATTAGAATGATGAGGTTGGTAAGAAGCGGTAGATGCGGAAAACCTTGATCGCAAATGACCAACCCCTGCGAATTAATATAATTATAATTCAAAAGGGGTTGGTCTTTTTATTCAAGACATACCAAAAAAATTCTGCCTAAAAAAGTTAAGAAACAAAAATTTTTTAGCAGGGATATTATACTTTTTATAGAAATACTATTCCAAGATAAAGTATTTATTTCGAGACAATATTCCGAGCATATACGCACAATAAAACCGAAAGACGGTGGATTTTGGCGGAGAGTGTGATGACACTGGCTGCCGATAAACCAACACTATGGAGTCTGCAGGGCTCTAGCGTGTTGGTTTTTTTATTTACCTGAGCACTACGGGAAATCAGAACGGAGGAGGTGAAGTTATTAGAGTGCCCCGGTTTTGTAAATGAAACGGATGAATGTAGTGGCTAAACTAATTAACTCTGTTGAGCAAGGAACTAATATCGAAGGATATAAGCGTTATGAGGCTGGGATGAATGAAGGCGAGATAGACGAAACCATTTAGTCAGGGTTTTTAGTAAGAGGTTGGATTATTAATTACGCATTTTTGTAGCGTAATTGTATTGTGAATTGAGAGGAGGAAAAATCGTGAGCGACCTGATGGAGATGTATCGCAGCAAATTGGTAACGGCGGAAGAAGCAGTAAAGGTGGTTAAGTCGGGTGACTGGGTTCGCTACGGATACAGTTTCACTAAGCCTACTGCGCTGGACATGGAACTGGCCAAGCGGAAAGATGAACTCTATGACGTGAACATCCACTGCGCCACCTGCATGCGTAAATTCTATACCGTAGAAGCCGATCCAACCACGACGCATTTTCGCTATAACAGTGGGCACATGACTGGTCCCGAGCGTCAGTTGCATGACCAGGGTTTGTGCTACTATGTCCCGTCGCAGTTCGGCCAGAGCCCCGATTGGTTCCGAATGGGGTACAGCAAGGTCAATGTCGCCATGCTTAGTGTCACCCCGATGGACAAACACGTATATTTCAACTTTGGACCACAGGCCACATTTGTCAAAGCTGTGTGTGATATGGCGGAAAAGGTGATTGTCGAGATCAACCCTTCCATGCCTAAAGCGCTCGGGGGATTTGAAGAATGCATTCATATCTCCGAGGTGGATATGATTGTTGAAGACCCCCGGGCTGACAATCCGCTGCCGGACATTCAAGCAGCTCCAGTTTCACCTGAGGATGCAAAAATTGCGGAGTACATAATTGAGGAGATCCCTAATGGAGCTTGTATTCAACTCGGCATTGGTGGCGTTCCGCGCGCAGTTGGCGAGATGATCGCTAAATCTGACCTCAAAGACCTGGGTGTTCACTCAGAAATGCTGGTTGAGTCCATGATGACCATGTATGAGGCGGGGAAGATCACGGGGCGTTATAAGACCCTGGACCCAGGTAAGATTGTCTATTCGTTTGGATTGGGATCGAAGAAGTTTTGGGAGTGGATTGACAACAACCCAGCACTGGCCTGCTGTCCAGTTCGCTACACCAACTATCCCCAGTATGTTATGGCTAACGATAACGCCATCTCCATCAACAACGGACTCGAGGTCGATCTTACAGGACAAGTCTGTTCGGAAAGTAAAGGAACGCGGATGATCTCGGGTTCTGGTGGTCAATTAGAGTTTGCTTTTGGCTCGTTTTTCTCGCGGGGAGGTAAATCATTCCTGTGCATGCACTCTACATACACGAAAAAAGGCGGTCGGGCATCGCGGATCGTTCCCACATTAACCCCCGGCGCAGTGGTTACTACACCGCGGCCAGTCGTGCACTACCTGGTGACGGAATACGGCAAGGTCATTTTGAAGGGTAAATCCGAATGGCAGCGGGCCGAACTGATCATCTCCATTGCCCATCCCGATTTCCGTGATGATCTGATCAAAGAGGCGCAAAAACTCGGGATCTGGCGACGGACGGCGAAAATTGAATAATTCGACTAATATTCAGAAGGGAGGATGTTTTTGTGAGAGAGGTAGTGATAACACATGCGGTACGGACACCGATTGGCCGGATCGGGGGTTCACTCAAGGATATACCTGACAAAGAACTGGCTCGTCAGGTCGTTGTAGAGCTACTTAAACGTGCCCAGGTTAATAAACATGAAATAGATCATGTCATTCTCGGTCACGTAAAACAAAGTTCTGACCCCGCCAATACCGCCCGCGTCGTTGCGTTAATGGCCGGGCTTCCGGAGAATGTCCCGGCTTACACCGTCCATCGACAGTGTGGTTCCGGTTTGCAGGCGATAATGGATGCCAGCCAGATGATCCGCTGTGAGGAAGCGGATGTGGTTATTGCCGGCGGGACGGAAAACATGAGCCAATCGGTTTATTACATCCGCAATGCCCGAAACGGTCTCGGGAACGGTGATCACCTGATCGATGACTCGCTGACCCAAGGCGGGCCAGGCGCGATCCCGGAGTACATCTACGGTAACCAGCCGATGGGGATCACCGCGGAGAACCTGGCGGAGCGGTATCAGATCCCGCGGGAGGAGCAGGATGAGTTTGGCCTTGAGAGCCAGGTTAGAGCCTTACGGGCGATCCAGGAGGGCAGATTCAAAGACCAAATTCTGCCGGTCGAGGTGCAAACACCCCAGGGGACTGTAGTTTTTGATACGGATGAACATCCGCGGGCGACTACCATGGAAAAACTGGCTGCCCTTGGGCCGGCTTTCAAAAAAGGCGGCAGCGTGACCGCGGGGAACTCTTCGGGGCGAAATGACGGAGCGGCGGTGGTGCTGGTCATGGCAGCAGAAAAGGCAAAAGCTCTGGAGATGAAGCCGATGGCCCGCATCCTTTCGATTGCCTCCAGCGGCTGCGATCCGACGATCATGGGCATTGGTCCGGTAGAGTGCACCCGAATCGCTTTGGAAAGAGCCGGTTTAACGATTAATGATCTTGATGTGATAGAACTTAACGAGGCCTTCGCTGCCCAGTCACTGGCCGTACTGCGGGATTGGATGGCCTGGGGTATCGATCGCGAGTCACTCATGAAGAAGCTGAATCCCAATGGTGGAGCGATTGCGTTGGGGCACCCACTTGGTTGTACCGGGGCGGCTCTGACAGTCAAATGTCTGTACGAGTTGCAACGGGTCCCAGAAAACCGGTACGGATTGATTACCATGTGTTGTGCTGGTGGTCTGGGTGTTGCCATGATCGTTGAGAAATGTTGATTTGAAATCAAAAGCGAGGGGGGGAAAAAGAGATGAACAATGTCATGATCGTCAGTGCGGCCCGAACCCCGTTTGGGGCTTTTGGTGGCCAGTTAAAGGATCTATCAGAGCAGCAACTGGGCGCGAGTATGATGTTGGAAGCCGTGCAGCGCGCTGGAATCGATCCCGAGAAAATTGATGAAGTGATCGTAGGAACAGCTAAGCAGACCAGTAAGCCTTCCAACTGCGGCCGTCACGCTATGTTGGTCGCGCGTCTACCGGAAAAGGTACCGGCCTATACGGTGCAGAGGAATAGCGCTTCTGGCTTGCAAGCGATTGTTAACGGTTATTGGGCGATTAAAAGCGGTGACGCGGGTGTTATTCTGGCTGGTGGAACGGAAAGCATGAGCCAGATACCCTTTGAAATTCGCAACGCCCGGTATGAATTTACTGAAAAGCAGCGGGAAATCGTGGACGCAATTCCCGCTCAGGAGGTCGGTGCTCAACCGGTTGAGAAGTACGGGGTTGTGACCATGGCCCAGGTGGCTGAGAATTTAGCCAAAAAATATCGGCTGTCTGATGAAGAACAGATAAATTACAGCAGTATCAGCCGAGAACGAGCTAAGATCGCCGTGGAAAGCGGTCAAATTAATGAAGAAATTGGGGAGGTGGTACTGAAGAAAGGTAAAAAGGAAGAAAAAATCAGCAAAGATGAACTAACAAATGCACAAGATCTTCTAGCTAAACCGGCAGATGCTGCCGCAATGTGTCTTTTGGCCAGTCCAGAAAAAGTACGCGAACTGTCTTTGCCGTGCCTTGGTCAAATCCTGTCGGTTGGGATTGCGGCAGGTGACCCGCGGTACACCGGTCTGGGGATTGTGGAAGCCAGCCGGATTGCTTTGAAAAAGGCCAATCTAGCACTTGCAGATATTGACGTGATTGAACTTAATGAAATATCGGCTGCTCAATGTTTGGCTATTTTCCGAGAATGGCAAGGATGGGGAGTCAATCCAGATGAGCTAGTCCAAAAGGTTAATCCCAACGGTGGTGCTTTGGCGACTGGTAATCCCTGGGGAGCAATGGGTGCGGTCTTATTCACCAAACTAATCTTTGAACTGCGTCGTCGGGAGGCTAAAAAAGGCTTGGTTGCTCTAGCGGCTGAAGGTGGGCAGGGTATGGCCTTGATTGTCCAGAAAGTATAAATAATAAAATGATAAAATGAGTTCGAAATTTAACCAAGGAGGTTATCAACATGAATATTAATGATATTAAAAAGATAATGGTCGTGGGAGCCGGCTTTATGGGTTCCGGTATTGCTCAGGTGACAGCGGCAGCCGGCTACGCTGTTGTTATGCAGGATATTAAAGAGGAGTTTGTCCAAAAAGGCATGGCGACGATCGAGAAGAACCTGAAAAACAATGTCGCCAAAGGGAAACTGAGCGAAGAAGAAATGAAAGCTATTTTGGGGCGGATTACTCCGACCACGGAACTGGCTCCAGCCAAAGACTGTGACTTGATCATCGAGGCGATCATCGAGAATAAGCAAGTCAAAATGGACTTGTTTAAAAAGCTGGATGAAATGTGCCCGCCTCATGTTATCTTCGCCAGTAACACATCTTCCATCCCCATTACCGAACTGGCGACCGCGACCAAGCGCCCGGATAAGTTTGTCGGGATGCATTTCTTCAGCCCGGTGCCAGTTATGAAACTGGTCGAGATCATAAAGGGCCTGAAGACCTCGGAAGAAACTTCTTTGGTGATCAAGGAATTAACTGAGAAGATCGGTAAGGTCGGCGTGTATGTTAAGGATGGTCCGGGCTTCCTGGTCAACCGTGTCAATGCTGCGCTGCGCAATGAAGTCTACAAGTGCCTGGCTGAAGGTGTGGCCACAATAGAAGATATCGATAAGGCTTTGAAGTATGGTCTTGGCCACCCGATGGGGCCATTCGAACTTGGCGACTTTGTGGGCCTGGACATTGGTCTGGCTGTTGCCGAAACCTTGTGGGAGAATTTCAAGGATCCCAAGTGGGCACCATCGCTCATCCTGAAGAAGCTGGTTGCTTCCGGTGATCTCGGCCGTAAGACAGGGAAAGGTTGGTACGACTACACCAGCGGTGAGAAGAAACCGCGAACAGATTTGAATATTTAGTTGTCTGACGGATCTCTGGCTGGCTCAAAGCCAGCCAGAGGGCTTCCGCCTAAATTTAAAAGTTAAGGGAGGAGGCTGTTTTCATGTCTTACCGGGATAAGAAGTACAATACCATGTTGGTCACAGTTGAAGACGATATTGCCATCATCCAGTTCAATCGACCGGAGGCACTCAATGCGGTCAATGAAGAGATGAGTTATGAGCGCTTAGAAATATTTGCTGGTGTCGCCCAGGACCCGGAAGTCAAGGTCGTAATCATCACGGGTGGTGAAAAGGTTTACTGCGCAGGAGGGGACCTGGTGTCATTTTCCAAGTTTGGGGTGGTTGAAGCCCGGGCATTTGCTGACCGGGTTGTGGCTAATCAGAAGCTCCTGGCAGATATGCCGAAGCCGACCATTGCCGCTGTTGCGGGATATGCCTTTGGCGGCGGGATGGAAAACGTCTTGATGTGCGACCTGCGGATCGCGGCTGACAACGCTAAGTTTGCTCTACCGGAAATAAATGTGGGAATCTTCCCTGGGGGCGGGGGGACCCAGCGGCTGGTCCAAAATATCTCGATTTGCAAGGCAAAGGAAATGATCTTCTTCGGCGAACCGATTGATGCTCAGACGGCTCTGGCCTTAGGGATTATCAACAAGGTTGTCCCGCTCGCCGAATTAATGGATACGGCTAAAGCATGGGCTAAGAAACTGGCTAAAAAGCCACCTATCGCCTTAAGGATGGCGAAAATGGCAATCAACGCTGCCTGGAGTTGTGACATTGACACCGGTTTGAAACTGGAGTCTGATGCCTGGGCTATGGTCTATGGCACTGAAGATCAAAAGGAAGGTATGCGGGCTTTTATCGAAAAACGGAAACCGAACTTTAAAGGCCGATAGTCGTCAATGGACAGACCGAAGAGATAAAAAGGAGGGGACAACATGGCTGATTATTTAGTTGATAACCGGGACAATAAGTTTATCTGTAAGGAATGGCTCAACCTGGAACCGGTTTTTGCTGCGGAAAAATATAGTGGATGGTCGGTTGACGACCTGGAAATGATCATTGACCAAATTCATAAGGTAGCCAAGGAAGTGGTTGGACCGACAAATAAAGACGGAGATACTATCCATGCCCAGTTCAAGGATGGCAAGGTAACGGTTCCTCCATCATTCCATAAAGCTTACTGGTTTGTGCAGGAGAACGGTTGGGGCTCGAGCAACGAGTACGAAGAGGCGGAAGGCACTCTACCGCTCACCTTACACTGCGTCTGTCACGAGATGTTCTATGGGGCTAACCCGGCATTTTATCCATACGTTGGTCTGACCACCGGGGCCGCAAAACTGATCCAGAGCTTTGGGGCGGAAAAAGATAAGGAAATGTTCTGTGAGAAAATGTTCACTGGCAAATGGTCGGGAACGATGTGTCTAACCGAACCGGGTGGCGGTTCTGACCTGGGCGATCAGACAACCAAGGCATTTCCGACTGATAATCCGCGGATCTACAAGATCAAAGGGACTAAGTGCTTCATTACCGCCGGTGACCATGACATAACGGAGAATATTGTACATATGGTGATTGCCCGGGTTGACGGAGCGGCACCCGGGACCAAAGGGCTGTCCCTCTTCATTGTTCCCAAGATCTGGGTAAACGAAGACGGCAGCTTGGGTGAATGGAATGATGTTACTACCGTCGGGATCGAGCACAAGATGGGCTTAAAAGGCTCGGCCACGTGTGTCCTGAGCTTCGGGGAGAATGATAACTGTCGTGGCATCCTGCTCGGTAACCCGCCGAATGAAGAAGGCGCCGGCGAAGGGATCGCCCAGATGTTCCAGATGATGAACGGAGCGCGTTTGAGAACGGGTATTGCGGCCTTGGGTGTAACGGCTTCTGCCTATGCTTATGCGGTACAATACGCGAAAGAACGTATCCAGGGTCGGCCGTTTACCAATCCCAAGCTGGGCCGGGTGCCAATTATTAAACACGAAGACATCCGGCGGATGCTGTTGAATGCGAAGGCCTTAATTGAAGGCGAGAGAGCTTTGGTGTACAAGACAGCCTTCCTGCTGGATATGTCCGAAGTAGCGCCAACCAAAGAAGAGCGGGCAGCGGCTTTGCGCCGGTTAGAGGTCAACACCCCGCTGATCAAGGCGTTCTGTTCTGATATGGCCTGGCCAATTGTGGCTGATATGATTCAAGTCCACGGTGGCTATGGATTTTCTGAGGAATACCCCGTAGCCCAGTGTGCACGCGATGTGAAGATCTACTCGATCTGGGAAGGCACCAACTTCATTCAATCCCTGGACCTGATCGGCCGGAAATTTAACCTGGATAAAGGTCGAGTCTTTGAAGAATGGATGGTTGAGATTAAAGACGGGATTGAAAAGTGTGCGGCAGTACCGGAGTTTGCCAACGAAGTTGCTATTCTCAACGAAGCCTGGGAAAAGGTGAAGAAGATCCGCGAATGGTATGCTACCCAGGCCCAGGGTGGCAACCGGGCGCTGATGCCATTGTATTCGACGCGGACGCTGCACAGCTGCGCTCAACTGGTCTGCGGGCAACTGCTCTTAGACCAGGCGGTAGTGGCGTTGAAACGGGCGAAAGAGATCGGCGAAGGCCACTTTGATTATCCGTTCTACAAAGGGAAAGTAGATACCGCCCGTTACTTTGTGCATAACATCGTACCGAACATCATGACTACTTATAATATCATTATGGATGGCGACACTTCAGCGATTGATATTCCTGAAGAAGCATTTTAATCAATAACATTAACTATAAATATACTTAATTGTGCTTGTCGACGTAACGCAAGTCTACGGCGACAACCACTTATCTCCTCCTAAATACCTTTGGGGTACCAGAGGGATAGGTACCCCAAAGGGCAATTCTTAACGAATTAATCTTTTTTTACAAGTCTTCTTTTAAGTTAATTATTACGCTGTAGATAGGTGGTGCCAGTCATGCGACACCTGTTTGAGGAAGTGCAGATCGGTTCACTGACAGTCAAAAACCGGTTAATCATGCCAGCATTGAATCTGCGCTATTGTCCTGATGGTGAAATCAGCGAACGGATTATCCGCTTTTATGAACGGCGGGCCGCTGGCGGTGTCGGATTGATTGTCGTGGGTGGTTGTCTGATCGAGGAGCCTGGCTATGGAGATATGGTTTGCCTTGGCCACGATCGGTACATCTCAGGTTTGAAACGGCTAACCGATGTGCTGCACGTTTATGGGACCAAGGTGGCGGCTCAATTGTTTCATGCCGGTCGTTACGCCTCGTCGAAGGTCACTAAACGCCAGGCGGTTGCACCGTCGCCGATCCCATCCCGGCTCACTGGCGAGGTGCCGCGGGCGCTAACCTTTGACGAAATTCAAGAAGTAATTAGGTTATTTGGGCAGGCTGCCCGACGAGCGAAGGAAGCCGGCTTTGATGCTGTGGAGGTAATCGGTAGCGCTGGATACCTGGTATCCCAGTTTTTTTCACCATTGACCAATAATAGAGAAGATGCATACGGAGGATCGCTTAAAAATCGAATGCGTTTTGGCCTGGAAATTGTCCAGCAGATAAAAAAAGAAGCTGGCGCTGACTATCCTGTCCTTTTTCGTATTTCCGGTCATGAATTTATGCCGGGTGGAAATACCAACACGGAAGCTGCTGAGTTCTGTATCGCCTTAGAAAGAACCGGGGTTGACGCATTTGATGTCACCGGCGGCTGGCATGAATCTCCCGTACCACAGATCACTATGCAGGTTCCTCGGGGAGCCATGGTGTATCTGGCGCGTGGCATTAAGGAAGCCGTCCACGTACCGGTAGTAGCCTGCAACCGGATCACAGACCCTGTTCTGGCGGAGGAAATCATTAAGAGTGAAGCTGCTGACCTGATCGGGCTCGGTCGTGTCCTGGTCGCCGATCCCGACTGGCCGCGAAAGGCCCAGTTGGGCCGCAGACAGGAAATTCGGCCCTGTGTCGGTTGTAACCAGGGTTGTTTAGATGAGATATTTAGACAACGACCGGTACGCTGTCTGGTCAACGCTGAAGCTGGCCGGGAAGCATTTCAGCGGGTCGAGCCAGCGGCTAAAGTCAAGCGGGTGATGATCGTCGGCGGTGGGCCGGCTGGGTTAGAAGCAGCCCGGGTTGCGGCGGAGCGTGGTCACGCGGTGACGCTGTGGGAACAAGACAATGTTCTGGGGGGGCAACTGAATCTAGCCGGTCGGGCTCCGGGGCGAGAGGAATGGGAAACCCTACGTCGTTACTTGATTGAGGCCATTCAGTCATGCGGTGTAAGCATCCATCTAGGGAAAAGGGCTACCGTGGAAGATATTTGCGCGGCTGCACCAGACGTGTTGATTATCGCCACGGGTGCTGAACCCTCTGTACCGAATATTCCCGGCGTTGAGCGAGCGGTCCAAGCGTGGGATATCTTACGGGGGACGGTTACGGCCGGCCGGCGTGTCGCGGTGATCGGAGCGGGTGCTGTTGGATGTGAAACAGCCCTGTTTTTAGCCCGACAGGGAACGCTTACGCCAGAAGCATTGGCCTTTTTCGTGCGCCACCGGGGAGAAAACTGGGATAATCTGGAGAAGCAGCTGAATATAGGGACGAAAGAGATTACCTTGATTGAGGCAGCACCGAAGGCGGGAGCATCGATTGGACTGTCAACCCGCTGGGTAATTTTAAATGAGCTGGCGATCGCCGGGGTAGTCATTTTGACGAATACGCGAGTACTTGAAATCACCCCTGAAGGAGTAATTACGCTGAGGGAAGGCAGCCGCCGATTGGTTAACGCCGATACGGTTGTCTTGGCGACCGGCGCTCGTCCACAGATAAGTTTAGCGCAGGCGGTCGCAGAGAAAGTTCCAGAGGTATTTGTGGTTGGCGATGCCGTCTGCCCGAGAAACATCCTGGAGGCTATTCACGAAGGATATCGTGTGGCTTGTCAAATTTAAGTTGGATTATTTTATATAAAAATGAGGGGAGGATTTTTTTATGCGAGAAGTTTATATTATTGATGGTGTGCGGACACCGATTGCCAAAGCGGGGAAAATGTCCTGGTTTGCTAACGTCCGGGTTGACGACCTGGGAGCTGCTTGCTTGAAGGCCCTGGTGCAACGGAACGGGATTGACCCGGCGGTTGTTGAAGATGTGGTCTGGGCGACCTGCTCGAACGCGGTAAAAGAACAGGGTTCTAACCTGGGTCGGATAACTGTGTTTATGGCTGGTTTCCCTTATTCAGTCGCTGGCTGTACGGTTGACCGTTTCTGCGCTTCAGGTATTCAGTCCATTCAGTTTGCTATATCCACGATGATGGTCGGCTGGGCTGACTGTGTAATCGCGGGAGGGGCCCAGCACATGACCCGGGTGCCAATGGGCTTTATGGCCGACCGGCACCCTGACCTGGGAAAATATATTGATATCAACGCGGTCAGTATGGGCTATACCGCGGAAATTGTTGCCCGGGAGTGGGGAATTTCGCGGGAGGCCCAGGATGAGTTTGCCATGTGGAGTCATCAGAAGGCCTGGAAGGCTACCCAGGAGGGTAAATTCAAGCGGGAAATCGTTCCCATTGAAGCGGACGTTCCGCAAAAAGATGAGACAACCAAGCGGATGGTCGTCGACCGTGACCAGGGTATCCGGCCTGAAACTACGATGGAATCTCTAGCCAAACTGGAGCCTGTCTTCATGAAAGATGAAAAGGCGACCGTCACAGCCGGTAACTCCAGCCAGATTAACGACGCGGCCGCAGCGGTCCTGATCATGACGAAAGAGAAGGCCCAGGAGTTAGGCCTCAAACCTCGTCTGAAGATGCTATCCTACGCAGTGGTCGGTTTAGACCCCCGGATCATGGGGGTGGGGCCGATTTATGCCATTCCGAAGGCCCTGGCCCGGGCTGGCCTGCGAAAAGAAGATATTGATGTCTGGGAAGTCAACGAAGCGTTCGCTTCGCAGTGTGTGGCGGTTCAACGCGAACTCGACCTGCCTAAAGACCGCCTGAACATGTGGGGAAGCGGTATCTCTCTGGGGCACCCGCTGGCCTGTACGGGAGCTAGAATGACAACTACCCTGATGAATATTATGGATGATGTTGATGCGAAATACGGTGTTGTCTCCATGTGCGTTGGTCACGGCCAGGGGGTAGCCGCGGTTTTCGAACGGATTAAATAAGACAAAAACAGCTGGTAACTGATTTGTTTCTAACGATTTGGGTGGCCGTTAAGGCAGATTAAAAGATTAGAGGCTGGCGCTGTCCGCGTGGAGGGCCCAGCCTCTGTTTGTATTGAGGCATTGGTGTAAATCAGGCTTTTTAGGCTTCAGGGAATTAAGTTTAAACTTTTCCTGTGTCTACATCAATCGGTTATCTTGTTGTGCGAAATATGTGGGAGATAATTAATATTTGCTTCGTGATAAGTCTGCCCGGCGTCAGGACACGTGTTTCATAATAATTGAATAGAAGTGTTCAGCATCTTGCCGGGAAAAGGGACCGATTTGGACCGGTGGGTCATCATCATGCTTGAGAAATACGCTTAGACTCCGGCACCCGGTAACCAACTCAACTAGCGAAGTAGTTAACTCAATTTTATCCACTTGAGCTAAACTCAATTCGCGAGTGTCGGCTGGCTTTTTGCCGAGGATGATGATCCTTTTATTAGTTAAAACAAACGTCCCGCGCGACTCCAACCAGAAGATAATTGCTGCGGTTGGAAAAGAGACCAGAAAAATCATGCTGGCTATTTTCATCAATACGGTCGTGCGCTCATTGAGCATGATGCTGGGCATAGTCTGTGGCCAAACATTCGTAAAATAGATTGCCCCAACCATAGCGGCTAGAGCAATGGCGATCCCAAACCAGTAATAACTTCTGGCTTTTTCTTGTTGGTGGATGATGAGTTCATTTTTTTTTAGTTCCAACCTTCAGTCAACTCCTTTAGGCAAGAAATTTGCTACCATAAATAATTATTTGCTTAGATTTGTCAAATCCCTTCAAGATAAAACATATTCTATCCTGCGTATTTGCTAAATTAATTAGAAAATTAAAGAATATTTACAAGAAAAAATTTTAACAATAAACAGTAAACGAAATTCATGACTGGACTGTGATGACTGCAGGTGGAATTATGATAAACTCAGGCTTATCTCTTTTTTTATTTATTCTCTTTGGGGTTATGGTAGTTTTAGGGACGTGCGTCCTCAACCGCCGGGATTTCCATGGGAAGCTGGTTAAAACGGCAATCCAAAAGATAGAACAAAGCGAAAGAGTGTTGAATAAAACCAATGGCCGGGTTGTTAGCAGCAACCATCCCCTGATTGGCACAAATGAAAGAGAGGTATCTCTGGTAATCACGGAAAAATTTCTCGGCATTATTGAGTCCGCTGATGGTTATATTACCAAAATCCCACTGGAACAGACAAGAGCCAGGGTGATCACCGCTGATGTCTCTCCCGTTTGATGTATTTCTGAATGGAACGCTGGCTTTAGTAGCCCCCGCACGGCTTCTTGTTTTGGAAATAAATGATCCACTTAGCCAGGAATGTTATACTTGTGTTTTTAAAGACGTGATCGAAAAAGAGATGTTTGCCAATCAGGTCAATAAACAGCATTACTTGCTTTTAACGACCTGATAAGGAATAAAAAATCCCCACCGTGGTCTTGGTCTACCATGTGGTGGGGTTAGTATTTTTACAATATGGGTTAGATGCAGAAACTGTTTTCAGCACGTTCAGGCCGAAACATGGGTTGGTTAGTTAGAAATGCCAATTGAATAAATTGAAAGCGAAAGGCTAACGCAATGGTAAGAACAATGGTACGACAACGATAACTACGAGATAAGCCAGGATGTTAAATAATCCGCCGACTTTTACATAGTCCATAAAACGATACCCACCGATCAGGGTTAGCGTGACCGGTGTGGTGGCAATCGGGGTGGCGTAGGACAGATTAGCCCCCAAAATGATGCCAATAACTACTGTTACGGGGTCAAGGCCCAACCCTTTTGCCATAAAAATACCGATCGGGGTGAGCATGGCTGTCACCGCGGTGTTGGACATGATGTTGGTCAGGACAGTGGCTACCCCAACGATGAGGGCAAAGACCATCCAGGGAGAAGCATCTTGACCTAACAATCTTATGGCGGTATCAGCAATCAGCTTACCCGCGCCGCTCTTGTCCAGGCCATCGGCAAAACCCAAAGCGCCACCGAGAACGGCAACAGCTACCCAGTCCATGGTCTGGTAAGCCTTTTTTTCGGCAATGCACCCGGTGATTACGCAAATCAGCGCGCCAACCAGGGCAATAGTGCCTACCGTCCAGATCTGGGCCACAAAAGCGATAATGCACCCCACTAAAGTTAAAGACGAGATCCACATCTTAACGGGATTTGGTGGAGCTTCTTCTGTGGCAGCAGAGGCGGCGATGGCCACTTCTTGCTTTTCCGGGAAATCAAAGACTTTTTTCTGCAGGGCGTAGCCAATTGTGAAAAAGTAAACCGCACAGGCTAAGACTACCGGCACACCGCCGTAAGCCAGTTCAAAAAATCCCATCGGCCGGCAGCCGGTTTTTGTTAGTATTCCCTGGGCGATCAATTGAGGAGTGGAGCCAACCAGGGTACACATCCCGCCGGCCACGGCGGCAATTCCCAGGGCCATGTAAGTGTTCTTTTTCGTGATCAGGCCGCCTGAGCTGACGGCTACTGTGGCTATTACCGGCATGAACATGGCCACGGTGGCCGTGTTGCTCATGAATGCTGAAATGGCGGCGGCAACTAAAATAACGGTGACAAGGAATATTTTTTCGTTTGTGCCAACCAGACGAACAATGGTTGTTCCGATTAGTTTGGCTACCCCAGTTTCAAACAAAGCGTTACCTATGACCACCATACCGATGACCAACATAACAGTATCACTACCGAAACCAGCGAAGGCGTCCTTAAACGGAATGACTTTAAATATAGCCATGGCTAAACACGCTGCTACGGAAGTAACGGCCAATGGAATGATCTCGGTGGCATATAAGATGATTACTACTGCCATAATGATTAACGCGATAGTAGAAGAAGCCATGAATGTCCCCCCTTCACAATATCAATTGTTATTAAGCACATGGTTTTATCTACTTTTCCACCTTTTAGTTGAAAAAATTAGTAAGTCATAATCTATGTAAAACCGATAACATATCCAAAATTCATATTTGCTCACCTCCTTAGAGAGTATTGTATTTTGGTTGGAAAAAGAAAAACCAGTATTAGAGAGCATAGCTCTCATCTACTGGTTTATGGCAGCCAGTGTATGACACTTTCTGCTAGAATCCACCAAAAATTTTAAATGTTTTATTTTAAATTTTTATTTAAAATATTTCGCCGTTACCAGAAATATTCCTTCTTTTGCCAAATAAAATTTTGAAAATTTTACATAATAATTTTTATAATTTTTCGTGTCTTGCCGGCTATTCCCAGAACCTTACTTGCGGTTCTGGAACCGGTATTATAAAATGTTTTTTGATCGGACACATTTAATAGATATAGTGAGGAGACAGCAGGGAATGGCGAAAATTAGAACTTTAGAAAAAAAGGTTCCGGTCGAAATAGCTAATTTAGGGATCAGTCCTGAACTCTTTGCCAATATCGTGCAGAATAATGCCGAATCGGTTTTGTATCAATTATTGGGGCTTAACTTACGGGAAGTTGGTTTAGGTGTTGCCAGGCTGGACTTAAAAGTTCAGCAACAGCATATTAATTTTTGGCAGATTATTCACGGTGGGGTGATCAGTGTTCTGGTTGATGCGGCTATGGGGGCTGCAGTGCGTTCATTCGGGATCCAGGGTGTTACCATTGATTTGATTACTCACTATCTGGCCCCAGCCAGACCAGGTGATCAAGTGATGGCGGAAGGCCGGGTCGTATTCAAAGGGGGCAAGGTCCTTATTGCCGAGGCTGATGTTTGGCAAAATGAAGAGAAACTGATCGCCAAAGCCAGAGCGACCTTTTTCAATAAAGGGCCTCTACTGAGAACATGAACAGGAAAATAAACTTGACGTACACTGTTCTGTGCGCTCTACGGGGCGCTTTTATATTTTGTTTAGTCGACTTTTCTTGTGTTGGAAGAGTACCTTGCCTCTGGGCTTTTCAGGTATAATAAATATATATTTTTTATTATAGTTTTGGTAGTTACTCCTGAGGGGGGATAAAATGCTGGGTGGGAAACTTTTTTGCTGCTTGGACCTGGAAACTACGGGTGTATTTCCTCAATATGATGAGATTATCGAGATAGGGGCGGTCCGGCTGGAAGAAGGTCGGCTGACTGAGCGGTTTTCCACCCTGGTTAAACCGAGTCGACAGATCCCTGCACATATTACCCGCCTGACTGGTATCACTAACCTTCTGGTTGCTGATGCTCCCAGCTTCGCTGAGGTTATCCCTGACTTATTGGATTTCATTGGTGAGGCAGTGATTATTGGCCACCAGGTTTCTTTCGACCTGAGTTTCTTGACAAAGCATTTGGGATATCCCCTGCCAAACCCTACTATTGATACCCTTGAACTGGCCCGCTTAGTGTGGCCAGCTTTACGAAACTATAAGCTGCAGACACTGGCGGGACACCTGGGGCTGTGCATTGCGGCTTCACACCGGGCTCTGGTAGATGCCGAAATGGCTGGCGAGGTGTTTCTGGCCGGGATGAGAGCCCTGCAGGCATGGGAATACGGTTTGCTGCAGAAAATTACTCGCCTGGGCCAGGATTGCCCCTGGACGCTGAGCCGTTTGTTGGTCGAACTGGAGGCTGAACGTCGACGAAATTTCATGGTCGGGCGGTGGCAGCACAAGCAGGTTTTTTTATCCGTCCGGTCAGAGGAAGTGGGACTGTTTGAGCGGCGGGAAGCACGGGCCCGGGTGGAGGCAGACCCGGCTGAACCACTTGACCCTGACCAACTGGCCAAACTCCTGGAACCAAATGGTCTGTTGAGTCAACGCCCGAATTATGAATTCAGGCCGGAACAGGTGCGCATGCTGCGGCAGATTGTCGCTGCCTTTAATGAAGAAAAGTTTTTGGTCATTGAAGCTGGGACAGGAACTGGCAAATCGCTGGCTTACCTGCTGCCGGCGATTTACCAGGCGACGTTAGCGCGAACAAAGGTTGTGGTTTCGACCCACACGATTACCTTACAGGAACAGCTCTGGGCCAAAGATTTGCCGTTTCTGCAATCTGTTCTTCCTATAAAATTCAGCGCGGCGATGGTCAAAGGCCGGAGCAATTACGTTTGCCTCCGGCGTTGGTTTGAATTGGAAGAAAACCTGTTGGGTAGTTCACCTGAGGAAAGGAAAAACGTTCTCCGGTTGATGAGTTGGTTGGCCCAGACCAGGACAGGTGATCGTGCTGAATTATTGCTCAGTCAGGACGAACTTGATACCTGGCAGCTGATCGCGGCCGAAAAAGATGCCTGTCTGGGTAGCAAGTGCCCTTGGTTTAAACACTACTGCTTCGTGATGCGTGCCCGCCGGCAGGCGGATCAAGCAGATATTCTGGTCGTCAACCATTCGTTGCTGCTGACAGACCTCAAAGCTGACAGTCAGGTTCTGCCAGCATATGAATACCTGATTGTTGATGAGGCCCACCACCTGGAAGAGGCAGCCACGGAAAACCTGGGGGTGAGCGTCGGTTTTAGTGAACTCATAAATTTCTGTAGCAGTCTGAGCCGCAGCGAGCGTGTGGGCAACCCCGGCTGGCTCCACAATGTGCGCCAACGGCTTAGTCGTCTGCCAGTTACTTTGGACCGTAGTGATCGGGCGACACTGGATAAATTGATTGACCGGGCCATCACGGTTGTTAGTTCGGTACGGACAGCTGCTCAGGAATTCTTTAACCTGCTCGCCGGGATAGCGCGCGAGCGGCTGGAGCATGATGAAATGAGCAATTACCTGACCTGGCGGATCCGGCCGACGGAGCGAAAGACTGATTGGTATCAGGCGTGGCTGGGCATGCTTAACAATCTTGATTTTCAGATCGCTTCCCTGGTTGACGCTCTGCGGCAGTTGCGTCGGTTCCTGGAGGGGTTGCCCGGGGCTGGCGATTCATTGGTTGGCGAGATCTGGGATATTCAGGGACAGTTGACCTTCCTGGACGAGTACCGCCAGAGTCTTGTCTCCATTGTCACCGGCGAAGACTGCGGAGTTGTTAACTGGGTAGAACTAGAAGAAAAAGAGGATTGGACGAACTGCTGGCTGCGATCGGCACCGATCGAGGTGGGTGATTTACTTAACCAGTATCTTTTTTGCCGTTTGAAATCAGCGGTATTTACCTCAGCCACCTTGACGGTTGACAAGAAGTTTGACCACTTTTTAGATAATCTCGGTTTGACGCTGTTACCGTCGGAGCGGCTGATTACTGGTCAAATCGAGTCGCCATTTCATTACGATCAACAAGTCTTGCTCTGTATACCCCGGGATTTACCCAACCCAGCTGAAGTGGATGACGAGGAATTTGCTGAGGCAGTGGTGCCCTTTTTGAGTGAACTGCTTACCCTGACAGAGGGACGAACGATTGTTTTGTTTACTTCACACCGGATGTTAAGAAATGTCTACAGTCAGCTCAAGCCCATCCTGGAGGCGCGGAACATTATCTTATTAGGGCACAATATCGATGGCAACCAATCAAGACTGGTCGAAGAACTTCGCCAAGTGCCGCGCACGGTGGTGTTTGGGGCGAGCAGTCTCTGGGAGGGAGTAGACATTCAAGGAGAGAACCTGAGTTGTGTGGTGATTGTCAAACTTCCGTTCTGGCCGCCTTCGATCCCACGGGTCGAAGCCCGCTTAGAGGTTCTGGCGGAGAAGGCCAGGAATGGCTTTCTTCATTTTACCGTGCCACAGGCAGTGATCAGGTTAAAACAGGGTTTTGGTCGATTAATTCGCTCGGCTAAAGACCGGGGTACGGTGGTCATCCTGGACAAGCGCTTGATTGAGAAGAGGTATGGGCGGATCTTCCTTAATTCGCTGCCGATCCAGACGCATATTCGCGGAGAAAGCGCATTTATCCTGCGCAAAGTCAAAGATTGGTTTGCCCCTGACGAGCTTGCTGATTATACACAATTAAAAAAATAGACATTTGAAAGAAATTACTTTATTGTATCCTGGAAAAATGATAGAATATTATCAACAAGTCTCAGAGCAAGGTAAAATAAGCGTTTAGGCAGGAATCAATTGGATTGGAGGGCAGGCGATGAGGACGAAAGTTATCCCCAATGCGTTTACCCTGACAAACTTGCTCCTTGGATTTATTTCTCTAATCTACACCATGAATTCACAGTACCACCTGGCAGCGATTATGATTCTCGTGTCAATGATCTTGGACGGTATGGACGGCAAGATCGCGCGTCGACTCGACGTCAGTTCACCCTTTGGTAAAGAGTTAGATTCCCTGGCAGACTTAGTCTCCTTTGGCGTAGCCCCGGCAATTCTGGCTTACGCGGCGGCCCTGCAGCAGGATTTAGGGGTGGTCGGCCTGATGATCGCGATCCTGTTTGCTCTGTGTGGGGCGGTTCGTTTGGCTCGTTTCAATGTCCTGAACATTACTACCCATTTTGTCGGTGTGCCAATTACTTTCGCCGGTAGTTTAATGGCGGCAGTCATTTTGATGAGTCAGCGACTACCGTGGCTACCGTTTTGGTTCGTGGCGGTGGTCATGATCTCGATGGCCGGTCTAATGGTCAGTAAAATCAAGGTCCCGAAGTATTAAAGAGGGTGTTTTAATTTAAAATACAGAGAATATTGGGGGCACTCCATTGGGGGTGCTTAAATTTTTTATGTAGTCTAAGGCTGTCCAAGCCGGCATATACTATAGATAAGGGATCGCATCAGCGAAGTCGATCTGGAGGAATAACGGATGCGGTTTGCTTAAATATGTTATTCAAGCGTTCACCTTTTGGAAGTTTCACTAATATATTATTAGAAGAGGTAATCAAAAAGGGGTGAGAAGCTTGCGGGTCTACTTTATCCGTCTGCCGGGGTTTATAAAAAATTTTTTGTCCAGGTTTATCAAATAGGTAGAAAGGCAGGATTGTTAAAGCTGTGTTTTTCAGAGGTGGGTGTCCACATGGCCGCAGGGCGATTTTGTGTGAGACATCCACCTCAGTTTGTTATGCGCCGATGCGCCGTATACTTTGTTGTTTATCAATGGAATTTTATGCTTATTTAGAGGACTAAGTCACAGCACGACGGTTTCCTGCCAGTTCTTCCAGGCGGGGCAGAGAACTGCGTTGGCCGAGGACGATCATTTGGTCGCCGGCCTGCAAGACTTCATCAGCCCCCGGGTTGATGATCACGTCGTCTCCTCTAATTATTGCCACGACTGTGATTCCCGCTTCTGTTCGAATTTGCGTTTGGCGAAGACTTTGTCCCACCAGTGGAGATGTTGGTGCCAGGACGATCTCTTCCAGCTCGATGTCCATGTGCCTGTTTTGCATGAGGGTTTCCACAAACTTAACACTAGCCGGTTTGAGCATGGCGCTAGCCATCCGATATCCGCCGTACAAGGCAGGGGAAATGACTTTATCGGCTCCGGCCCGTTGCAGTTTTTGCTGTGACTCCAAACGCTCGACGCGCGCAACGACTGTGAGCCGGGGATTAAGCCCCTTGCTGGTCGACGAATGATTCTCCTTCCCGGCGCAATGCGTCGACCACGTGGCGGCCAACTCGCCCGGCTCCGCACACAATGATGTGGTTGTTCAGTCGGGAAATCTCGTTGCTCATGTTCCGTCTCCCTATAAAGGATGCTAGTTGACCCTCCAGGATTATACTGACGAATATCCCTGAAGTATAAGCGATCAAGGTAACACCGGTTATTAAGAGAAAAATGATAAAAATCATTCCTCTCGGGGTATGTACGACAACATCCCCAAAACCGGTAGTGGTAAGGGTGACCACGGTCAAGTAGACTGCCTGGAGAAAAGTAAGGTCCTCCAGAATCATCAGACCCACGATCCCGATCAAGACAATGGAGAGGACGGAAAATAGCCCCAGGATTAACTTGCGCAGCGGGCTCAAAGAGGTCACTCCTCAACTGGAGTTTGTCGACAAATAAAAGCACCTGAGAAGATTTTAACATTCATCTCGTTCAGGTGCAAACTTTTTACCTGCTTTGGTTAGTTCCTTGTGGCGACTCCGAGCATTCCTCCTGCTGCGCCAACCAAAAGAACTGGCAACAGTTTAAACAGACAGCCCAACCAGGTAAAGTGGCCAGGTAGAAAAACGATGGTGATGATCAGGGATAAGACGATAAAGAGAAAGGCAACCTTGGTCCCATTGAGCAATCCGTGTGAGCCGGCCTGGCGTGCAGCCCACCATCCGCCCATAAAAACACTAAAGAGCAAGATGGCTAAAGCGAGGCCGGGTAAAGTTGATTCGGAAAGCGAGGTAAAATGGAGGGTGAGAGCACTGATTAGACTTAGGACAATTGCCAGCATGATTCCTTTCATGAATCCGTTTATGACCGGGCTAAATATACGGAGCAAATCAGACACCTCCCAATATCACTTCAATACAGGTTTATGCAGCAATGAGCCAAATATGTCAGTTAAATTCATATGGGACCAAAAATCTCCAATGGGCCATTTTTTATTTATGGAAAATTATCCCTGGAATATTCCTTCCTGAATGTTATATAATCATAACATCAGAATTTGTGCACAAGTATGTGCACAAATGTACACATGACCGGATTAGTTACACGACATCAAGGAGGGAAAACAATTGGACGGTTCACGCGACATATTAAATCCAACCCTATTTAAAATCCTGCAGTCGTTTAAATTGGACAAAGAATACGTCCGCGGTCAGGGACACTACCTCTACGACCGTGAGGGGAGGTCGTATCTGGATTTTATCGCTCAGTATGGGGCTGTGCCGTTTGGATATAATCACCCGGAGATTTGGGCGGCGGTTCAGGAGTTTGCCGAAGCTCAGGGTCCCAGCCTGGTGCAGCCGTCAGTACCACCGTGGGCGGTAAAGCTGGCGAATATGCTGGCGACTGTTGCCCCAGGTGAATTAACCTATTGTACCTTGAGCCAGAGCGGCGCCGAAGCGGTAGAAGCAGCGATTAAATTGGCGCGTTCCGCTACCAGGCGCCCCGTGATCCTTTCAACATACAAAAGCTTTCACGGTAAAACCCTGGGGGCCCTATCAGCCACTGGCCGAGAGGTTTACCAAAAACCGTTTTATGCTCCTGCCCCTGGATTTGCCTACATACCGTATAATGACCTGCAAGCCCTGGAAGACACCTTAAAAAAGCGCCAGGAGGAAATCGCCGCTTTCATCATCGAACCAGTCCAAGGTGAAGGCGGCGTAGTGGTGCCAGCACCAGGATACCTGAAAGGTGCGGAGGAGATCTGTCACCGTCACGGCGTCTTGCTGATCCTTGACGAAATCCAGACTGGCCTGGGCCGGACAGGGTATCTTTTTGCCGCAGAAAAGGAAAAGGTCCAGCCTGATATTATGCTCCTTTCTAAAGCCCTGGGAGGCGGCCTGGTGCCGATCGGGGCCTGTCTCAGCACGCCGGCGGTCTGGAATGAAGAGTTTGGCTCTAAACACAGTTCAACATTTGCCAACAACAACTTTACCTGTGCTGTCGCCATCAGGGCCCTGGAAATGCTCCTGCGTAATAATCGACAGCTTGTCTGTCAGGTGGCTCTGCGGGGTGAATACCTGAAACAAAAACTGGGCGAACTGCAGAAGCGGTGGCCAGGAGTAATCAAAGAGGTCCGGGGTGAAGGGCTCCTGGTTGGGTTAGAGTTTTATAAAATTGATGGTTCGCGTTCTTATGACCTGAGTTTTATGTGCGACCAGGGTGGGTTTTCTGCCCTGTTGGCCGGGATGCTGCTGAATGTTTTCGGGATCAGGTGTGCTCCTTTCCTGAACAATCCTATGACCGTGAGATTGGAGCCAGCCCTGACGATTGAGTATGCTGAGATTGACCGGGTGGTCGAGGCGTTGGACGAAATCTGTGCGATTCTGGAACACGGCGATTACGCCTGGTTATATCGATATGTCCTTGGGGATAAGCGCCGACCAGAGAACCTTAAAGATTATCGGCATCTTACCCGTCCGATTGTTGCTTCCCAGGTTGAATCGACAGAAGTCCCGACAGGGAAGTTCGCATTTCTAATTCATTACCCGGGTACGGAAGACCTGGTGAAGAACACGCCCGCTTTCCAGCAGTTTACGGAACATGAACTGGAAGCGCTAATGGCTTGGGAAGCCGAATACCCAAAACCGGGCGTAGTCTGTCATATGCCCGCGCTCCGCTCTAATACTGGAAAACTGGTGGAGGGGTGGTTAATCGGTGTGCCATATGGGGCCCACCAGATGATGAACCGTCCGCGGGAAGAAGTTGTGGAAGTGATCAAAGAAGCGGTTGATCTGGGACGAAAGCTAGGCGCAGAGGTAGTTGGTCTGGGAGCCTATACCTCGGTGGTAACCCGGGGTGGACTGGATGTATTAAATCGGGGCGTGGCGATTACTTCCGGGAACAGCTTCACCATTGTTACTGCTGTAGAGGCTGCCCTGCTGGGGGCGAGAAAACTGGAAATTGATTTAGCCAATGCTGAAGCCGCAGTTGTTGGAGCAACCGGTTCCATTGGTCAGGTGGCGGCCTTGCTTCTGGCAGAAAAGGTGGCCAGGTTGAATCTTATTGGTAATCAGAATAAGCGGGTCAGCAGTACGCGTCGGTTGGAAAGGTTGGCTGAACAGATCATTAGACACTGCTGGAATAAGGCGCTGCTTTCAGGGCAGGAGGAGTTGATTGGACTGCCGAAATGGTTGTTCCTCACATTAAACAGGTTAAAATCCCGTTCGGATGAAATGTCCACAGCCCTGGCGGATGAGGTTGTGAAAGCCATGGCGGCGCAAGAGAGGACCGAGGACGGTACCCTATTAAAACTGTGGACCCGGGTCGCCCGGGTGTTGGGGGATAATTTGCCGCTGGTCGTTACGGTGGACCTGGAAGTGGGCCTCAGCAATGCTGATATCGTTATTACGGCAACTAATGCCACTCAAACTCTAATCAACCCCCCTTATTTAAAATCAGGTGCGGTGGTCTGTGATGTTGCCCGGCCCCCTGATGTTTCCAAACAGGTGAGCCAGGAACGAGATGACGTCTTGATCCTGGAGGGAGGTTTAGTCGAACTCCCTGAGCCCGTAGCCTTCGGCCAGAATCTGGGTTACCGGAATGGCTTAACCTTGGCCTGCCTTTCCGAGACCATCATGTTGTGTATGGAAGGAGAAAAACGAGACTTTAGCGTTGGTCACCGCATTCCGTTAGAACACGTGGAATACCTACGGGTCTTGGCCAATAAACACGGTTTTCGGGTTGCTGAGCTGCGGACCCAATTGGGTGAGGTCACAGAGGCTGATTTTGCCCGCGTTAGAGAAAAGTCGAAGCAGCGGAGGATGAATGAACACTTGAGGAGTAACAAGATATAGAAGAGTAACAAGATATAGCCGTAATATTCCAGCGCTATCCCCAATACATTTAAATATGGGCTTTTCCAATGATAAGGGGATGGCGCTGATGTTTGAGATTCTAAGTTACGGAGTTCTCGCCGGGTTGGCGACCACGCTGGGGGCCTTAATTGTCGTTCTGTTTGGGCGCCCAGGCGACCGGACAATCGCGGCATTTCTCGGTCTGGCGGCCGGGGTGATGCTGGCGGTAGTTGGCTTTGATCTGTTGCCCTCGGCTTTTTTTAATGGGGGTTGGTGTGAAACCCTGCTTGGATTTGGGTGTGGGGTAATGCTGATCTGGTGTCTGGATCAGGTGATTACTTTGACTATGGCAACGGTCACGCCCAGTCGGGTATCCATGATTAAGATCGGGTACCTAATTGCCATCGGTATCGCCATCCACGATCTGCCGGAAGGGATCGCGATAGCTGTTGGTTATGCTGCCACCGAACGCCTGGGGCTGGCGATCGCTGTGGGGATTGGGTTGCATAATGTCCCTGAAGGGATGGCTACGGCTGCTCCGCTGTGGATGGGGGGCTTATCTGCACCGCGCATTTTGGCAATTACTTTGTTACTAAGCCTGATGACACCAATTGGTACTACCATCGGTATGGGGCTAGCCAGTTTCGTGCCGGAGTTCCTTGCTTTTCTGTTGGCACTAGCAGCGGGGGCGATGTCGTATTTGGTCAAAGTCGAGTTATGGCCCGAGGCCAGGCAGCGGCATTTCCCACTGGCTGTACTGGGATTTACCATTGGCGTGGTTTTAATCTTTTTGCTGACCATTTATTATTATTAAGATATTATTAAGATATATTAAGATAATAGCTTTTTACCAGCGGTTGCCCTATTAAAATTTACCAGATATGTCAGATGTATCAATTATGTTTCACAGATTTGTCGAAATGTATCAATTATGAAACATAGAGTTCTATCATTTCCCAAACATGGTATAAAAAACCTAGTAGATCCAAGAAAAAACAGCTATTCGCAAGTTGGCATGATTTTTGCTTATTTAATATATTATTGCAGGATCCATATACTCCTTAAATACCTTTCCTTGTATACCCAACTTTAAATAAGTTGGGTACTTTTTTGTGGTGCATAATAATATTGCTCCTGGGTCAAGCTATCCTTGTGTCGGTGGATACCGGCGGGAAAGATAAAAGAGGAGTGGGCAAGTTGCCAAAGGCGTGGGTATACCTGCTCGTGGCCGGGGTGGCCGGGATGACGATGGCTGTCCAGGGCACGCTTAATTCTATTTTAGGTAAAGTAATCGGCCTCTTTGAATCGACTTTTGTGGTGCATTTACTGGGTACTCTGACGGTGGCGGTGTTGCTCTTGCTGCGCTTGGGGCAGGGAGGTTTGGTCAGGTGGAGTCAGGCTCCCTGGTATGTTTATTTTGGTGGATTATTGAGCGTGTTGATCATTTATGGAGTGTCGGTCAGTATCCCCAAGGTAGGGGTTGGCAACGCGACCACGATGATCGTGATCTGTCAGATCCTCACGGCGGTGGCCATTGACCATTTCGGCCTGTTTGGTGTGGAGCGGCTACCCTGCCGGTGGTGGGACTTGGTTGGCATCGCCCTGCTCGGGGTAGGCGCGAAAATTCTCCTGCGCTAGCTGGGCTGCTTTATAGTTATGGATCATTTGGCTTTAGACCTGAAATGGTCCACAATTAACAGAAGCAGTGGTATTCCTATCCCAAAGCTTTAGAAAGAATGGAATCAGAGTATTGATTGCCTCTAATAATTCGGATAAGTTGTCAGCGATGATTACAGATAATGTTAATGTAATTGCCCCTACTGGTAAGACAAGCGGCTTATATGAGCTTAAGTTCAGCCATTGGGTAATACTCAAAACACTGCAGTAATGAAACACCGCTATTTCCAGGAATATTCCCAGCATAATAATTCCAAAGAAAGATTGGTTCTAATCGCTATTGACTGAAATGAAATAGAAAATTAAAATTAGCTCAAGAATATTGCCAAAAATTTTTCCCAGGATCGTTTGTGCATACTGGATGACTGTTTGCTATGGAAATTTCAAGCCCAGGCTGGATATAAGCAAGGCTAATGGCAATCCCCCGATGATAAAGAAAGGGTCGACCAACCAAGCATCCTCTACCACATGCTGGCTGATAAAAAAAGAATATAGAGCATACCGGGGGCAACAATTGTCCAAACCATGAGAAAAGCTAATTGCGTGCCGGTGATTCTTTCGTCTTTGCTTATGGTTACTTTACCTCCAAGCACCCGTTAATATCAGCCACCTGCAAACAAGGTTTGAACAGGGCCTCTTATCCCTCAGTCAAGCCCCCAGGCGACCTGACATAACAAATCTTCTATATTTATTACTTGCTCACAACGGCTCGATAACTATTTACATTATTTGAAGCAAGTGAACAATATATAAATACAAAGCATGCTGAATATTGTCCATCTGGAAGGCCAGTTCGGTTATAACTGGCTTTTTATTTTTGAACAAGGATTATGCGGCCAGCAGGGCGAAAATATTAAGCCGATACCACTGGTCCGGAAATTCTGATCGTAATCTGCTCAGGCACCCCCACAAAAGCGTGGGGTTGACCGTATTAAATAACAAGGCCGGAAAAACGGCCACCCCGAGGTGTGCTTGATGGACTACGGAGTGGAAACCCTGCTGGCCCAGGCCATGGCTGGTGACAGCGGGGCCCGAGAAAACCTCATACGGGAGTGTCAGTCCTTTGTCCACAAGATTGCCTGCGCTTTAGCCAAGCGGAGCCTGGAATGGGGCCGGGATGATGAGTTAAGTATCGCCTTGATCGCGTTGAACGAAGCGATTGACGCCTACCGTCCCGAGAAGAGGGTGCCCTTCCTGGCGTTTGCCCGGATCGTGATCCAGAGCCGGCTCAGAGATTACTGGCGCAAGGAGAACCGGTTCTATCAGACGACCGTCTCACTGGTTGGAACGAGTGAGGAGAGTGGTCAGCCAGCTCAGGAAGTTCAACCCGCCTGGGATCATTACTGGGATCAAGTCATTGCGCTGGAACGGGCCGAGGAAATCCGCCGGTTTAACGAACTGTTGCAAGGTTTTGGGATCACTTTCGGCGATCTGGTGGAGGCTTCGCCCCAGCATAACGACACCCGCCGAACCTTATTCCAGGTGGCAGTGGGTTTGGTCCAAACTCCCCATTTGATGGAATACCTGCTGGCCAAGAAAAAACTGCCGGTCAAGGAACTGGCCGACCGGCTGGCCATCAGCCGGAAGACGGTCGAACGCGGCCGCAAGTACATCATCGCCTTGGCCCTGATCCTGCAGTTTCCCGAGGAGTTCGCCTATCTCAAGAGCTACATTCAGATCCCATTGGAAAGGAGGAGTCATGATGAAGCACCAGGTACGCGGTATAGTCATGGAAGTTGAGAAACGCCACTGTATCATCATGACTCAAGCGGGGGAATTTCGCCGGGTGCCCAGACCGTCTTCTCGGGTAGAGGTTGGTGAGGAAATCGTTGTTCAATTGCATACCTGGAGCGGCTGGCTGCGGCCACTGGCCCTGGTGGCTTCGCTATTGCTGGTGGTCATGGGCTGGTCTCTGTATCAGTGGTTACTACCAACAGCGGTGGCGTACGTCTCGCTCGACATCAATCCCAGCCTGGAACTGGGGGTAGACCAGAACAGTCGGGTTGTTGAGGCCAAAGGACTGAATGCGGATGGAAAAATTCTGCTAAGAGCGGCACCGGTGAAGGGGAAAGATATCTATGAGGCCGTGGCGGAACTGGTGGAGGCCGCGGTCCAGAACAATTACTTAAACCCACAACAAGAGAACCTGGTCTTCTCTGCCGTCGAAGTGGAGCCGGAGGCGCCCCCGACGGTGGTTGAGGAAAAGCAGGTCTATCAAGCCATTGCCAACTCAGTGGCTAAACTGAAGGTACCGGTGGCGGTGCAGGTAACGGTGGCGAAGCCGGAGGCGCGGCGCGAAGCGCAGAAGCTCGGGGTATCGATCGGCCGGTATCTCCTTTATTCGGACGCTGTCAAAGAGGAGACGGGGCAACAGATTAAGAACCTGACTAATAAAGAGCTAAAGAATTTGAAGCTTAAGGACTTAAGGGTGGAGCAATGGATTGAAAAACACCAGCCGCTGCCGAAAAAGCATGCAGACCAGCCGGTCGAACAGCTGCCAGGCCCTGGTTCACAGGAATACACTGAGCAGGGGAAAGACCGTGGCCAGCCGGAAAAACGTGACGAGTCGAAGTCGGAAGAACATGAGAGATTGAATGGTTCGGATCGAACAAAAAAATCAGATGGAAACAGTCACGAAAAAAGACGATTCAGGTCTGGTAATGAAGCAAAATAGGGAAAGGAGTGGCGCGAAGGTATGAAGAGAATGAATAAACTGTTTATCTATACTTTGGTGTTGACCCTGTGCTTTAGTTTGGTAGCTTCCAGCGCGATGGCTTCGGCATGGAAAGAGTGGTCACCAGGCAAAGCCAAGAAGATAGAGATAGAAACACGTGGCGTCCTGCGGGATATTCCGGGCCATTGGGCGGAAGAAGCAATGACGAAAATGAATATGAAGCGTGTGATCACCGGGTATGAGGATATGACTTTCCAGCCCAATAAGCCAATCACCCGCCTGGAAGCAGTCGTGATGTTAGTGCGTTTGCTGGGTTTGGAGGATGAGGCCAGGCAGTCGGCAACAACTCCCCTGGCATTTAAAAATGGCCAGGCCATACCCGAATGGGCGAAAGGATACGTCGCGGTCGCTGTTGAGAAAGGCATCATCGCCGGTGATGATTTGCGGGATTTTCGACCTTATGAACCTGCGAAACGCTATGAAATTGCAGTGATGGCTCTGCGCGCGCTGGATCTGGCGGGTCAGGCCGAGGTTCAGTCAGGGAGCACAGCGACTTTTTGTGACGAACAAGACGTACCGGTCTGGGCCAGAGGGTACATCGTCATGATCGCGAAGAAGAAAGTGATGATCGGCAATCCGGACGGTACCTTCCAGCCGCATAAGCCCATCACCCGGGCTGAGATGGCCACCTTGATGGTGCGGATGGAAAACCTGCTAAAGAATCAATTTGGTGCTCAGGAAGTGGAGGGAACCCTCACCGCGGTGACGGTGGCCCAAAATGGCAGTGGCACGATCACGGTGAAGAAGGTGGATGGCAGTTCCCAGACCATGACTGTTGCCTCCGAGGCCTTCATCTTTATTGACAAGAGAAAAGGGACACTGGAAAAATTACCGGTCGGCGGCGCAGTTGACGTTCTGACCAACGCCCAGGGAGTCGCGGTCTTTATTCGGGTGTATAAACCCGAGCCGGTGCCGGTGGAAGACACTGATTTAATCAGGGGTACCTTGAAGACCATCGTGACCATTAATAATTCGACCACCATGACCATCGTGGTGGGTGGAGCCGAGATTACCCTTGATGTTGCTCCCCAGGTACCGGTCAAATTAAACGGCAAGACAGCCACCCTGGCTGACCTGAAAGCCGGGCAGGGGGTTGAGGTCAGGGTTGAGAATAAGCTGGTTGTGGCCATTGAGGCGGAAAGCCAGGAAACTGAACTCGCTGGCGTTATTACCGCCATTGGTAGCAATAGCCTGACGTGGTCATGAAAATCGTGGCTGGTCCCGGCCCCAGCAGTGCGTGAAAATGAGGTTGAGGAAGTAGAATAGTGGAAAATCCCAACACTCCAAGGGTGTTGGGATTTTTTTGCCAGGTTGATTTACTTTGATTTATTTACCGGCAGCAGGATTCTTTTTCCGGTTAGCCGAATAAATAAAACTTATACTATGATTGACAAAAGAGGGAAAAAAGATGCTGAACTGGTCAAAAGTGGCCAGACAGATTGATGAACTGGCCGCCAGCCAGGTCAGTGGCCTGGCCGATTGGAAAAGACGGCTCGGTCAGGCCCTGGTCGACCTGGAGTCGGCGGAGGTAAATCTGGCGCGCCTGGTGGATAAGGTTAGGCAGAGTCAGACTTCCTGGTTAGTGGCCGAGCCGGTGGAATCACTGGTACGGGCTTATCTACCGCTCCCACGGCCTCCTCAGGTCACGGTTGCGGCCACTGATGGTTCCCAGATTGCCCCTGACCATCACGAAGTGGTTCTGTGCTACCTGTTGAATATCGGGCGAGTCATGCTGCACTACGGGACCGGCGAGCCACCCGTCCTGGAAAGTGTCCCCTACCTCGGTTACCTGGAAGATGACCTCTATCAGGAGACCAATGGACGCAAGGTCCTGGTACAAGGAGATTTGCTGGCCATCCGGCGGACGCTTTTCGAGTGGGAGCACCTGGTGGAATTGAGTCGGCGGGCTAAAGAACGCGACTTACCGACTGTCGCCCTGATTGATGGCACCTTGATCCAGTGGGTCCTGGAGGGGAAGGCCGAGGGGGTTCAGCAATACTTTTTGCAGCGTTATCTGGCACTGTTTGAGCAAATGCATACCTTGGAAGTGCCACCCGTCGGCTACCTGAGTGGCACCCGCAGCACGGACGTGGTCAATCTTTTGCGGGTTTACCGCTGTCCGCAGGCGGTGGCTGATTGCGACCACTGCGCCTTTCGTCGTTCCCTGGAGCTTGCCCCGTGTGGTGAACTGGAGGGGTTGACTGACGCGGCTCTGTTTAAGCATCGAATGCTGCCAGGACAACGCACCGGTCTCTTTTTCAGTCAGTCCAAAGTCCTGCAGCAGTATGGTCGGCACCGGGTCGCCTTTTTCTACGTGCACGTCGGCCATGAGATCGCCCGGGTTGAATTGCCGGCCTGGGCGGCCCTAAACCCTGACCTGGTGGAACTGGTCCACACAGTGATTGTTGATCAGACCCAAAAAGGGCAGGGCTATCCGGTAGCGCTGGCAGAGGCGCACGAGCAGGCGGTGATTAAGGGGGCTGACCGCGAGACCTTCTACCACTTGCTGACTGAGGCCTTGGTACGGCGGGGAGTTACCGCGGCGGTCAGCCGCAAGAGTTGGCGGAAAAGGAGTGGGTTGATTTGATTGCACCAAAGCATATTGGCGAGGTTGTTGAGGCTACCACGAATCAGTTGGTGGCCCAAGCGCTCAAGCTGCATCAGCCGCCGGCTTTCGGGAGCTTTGTTAAAACTGAGTCGGACTACGTGGTGACGTTCGGCGTGGTTTATGAGGCCCAGACCACTAGCCTGGAACCAAATCGGCGGTCGACCGCTTACGGCCTGAGCGAAGAAGAACTGCAAAGGGAACAGCCTCAGATCTTTTCTCTTTTAAGGACGGAGTTCAAGGTCTTGACCATTGGCTTTAAGGACAGTGATGCATGGTATGGTTACCTGCCGCCCCAGCCACCGCGGATTCACGCTTTTGTGGAAGAGTGTACGGAGGAGGAAGTGGTGGGGATCACCAGTAATTTCAATTACCTGCATACCCTGTGTTTCAGCCAGGCGGGGAGCGATGAACTGATCGCCGCCTGCCTGCGGCGGGCCAGTCAGGCTCATCCTGTGCCGCGCCAGTACCTGATTGACGCGGGCAAAGAACTGGTCCGACTGCTGAAGGACGACTACGACCGGTTTAACGCCATCTTGAGGAGGTTACGGTAATGCGGGGAACGATCGTCAGAGGTTCCTTGAGCGGCGGACTGGAGGCCAAACTGGCTGCTCAGGAGTCGGTGGAGAGCGTGCGGGTCGGGAGCTTCGTGGTGGTCGAGGGTGAACAGCATAAATTCTTCTCTATGGTAACTGATGTTCGGCTAGATGCCATGAATCCCCAGGTATTGCTTGACCCCACCGGGGTGGAGGATGACCTGGCTAGGGAGATCTTGACCGGTACCAGTATTTTTGGGACGGTTTCTATACAACCCATGTTAATGCTGAAAAAAGACGAGACGGCCATCGCCGACGGTCCCCGCCCGGTAAAAACCATTCCCGCGCATTTTTCTCCGGTAAGGGAGGCGCTGGAGGAGGACGTCTATCAGGTCTTCGGCCGGCCGGATCAAACCCATTTTTACTTGGGGATGCCGCTGGATATGGATATCCCGGTGTGTTTAAACCTGAAGCGCTTCGTGGAAAGAAGCAACGGGATCTTCGGGAAGTCAGGCACGGGTAAGACATTTTTGACCAGGCTGGTCCTGGCCGGGTTGATCCGCAGCCGGCAGGCCGTAAACCTGGTGTTTGACATGCATAACGAATATGGCTGGGAGGCCAAAAAGGAGGACGAGTTCGGAGAGAAAAAGGTTAAGGGACTTAAACAGCTGTTTGGCTCCCAGGTGGTGGTCTTTACCCTCGACCAGGAATCGGCAACCCGGCGGGGGTTTACCAGTGACTTCGTGGTGGAGATCCCTCTGAGCCAGATCGAGGTCGAAGACATCGCTCTCCTGCAGGATGAGCTGAAGCTGAACAACACGGCGGTGGAAGTGGCTTATCAGTTAGTCCGCCGCTTCGGCGAGGAGCGCTGGCTGAGCGAATTCTTACGCTGGGATGGAACGAGTGTCGATGAGTACGCGCAAGACGTGGGAGCCCACCCCCAGGCCCTGGCCGCTCTGTACCGCAAGTTGAATTTGCTGCGACAGCTAACTTTCATCAAGGAAAAGGTGAGTCAGGACGCGGTGGAAGAGATCCTCAAGTATCTGGAGCGGGGGATCAATGTCATTTTAGAATTCGGCTTGCAGAATAAACTCCTGACCTACATGTTGGTGGCCAATATCCTGACCCGCCGGATTCACCGGCGGTACATGGAAAAGAGCGAGCGATATCTGTTCACTGGAAAAGACCAACCCCAGCCCTTAATGATCACCATCGAGGAGGCCCACAAGTTTCTGAACCCTGCGACCGCCCGGCAGACGATTTTTGGAACCATCGCTCGGGAGATGCGCAAGTATAACGTTACCCTGCTGATCGTTGATCAGCGTCCCTCGGGGATTGACCCGGAGGTGCTGTCTCAGGTGGGGACCAGGGTGACCTGCCTGCTCAATGACGAGCACGACATCAACGCGGTGCTGACCGGGGTCAGTAATGCTGCTAGTCTGCGCTCGGTTTTGGCCAGCCTGGACAGCAAGCAGCAGGCCCTCATCCTTGGCCACGCCGTGCCCATGCCGGTGGTGATCCGGTCCAGGAATTACGATGAAGAATTTTACCGGGAAGTTGGAGTTCCGGACACCAGTAGCGAGGCGTCTTTTGAGCGTCTGGTCGATGAACTGTACGGGGAGGGATGATGGTTTGGGCATTCGAGTATTACATCTGGCTGATGTCCACCTGGGGATGGAAAACTTAGGGCGGGTTGATGCCCAGACGGGCCTGCACTCGCGTTTGCTAGATTTTCTTCACTCCCTGGATCAGGCTGTTCGGTTTGCCCTGGAACAGGAAATAGACCTGGTTGTGTTTGCCGGGGACGCTTATAAGACGCGTGACCCCAGTCCTACCCAACAACGGGAGTTTGCCCGCCGCATTAAGCAGTTGTCTGACGCGGGCATTCCGGTGGTGCTGCTGGTGGGTAACCACGACCTGCCCAACGCCGACAGCAAGGCCCACTCCCTGGAGATCTTTCGGACGCTGGCAGTTCCCCAGGTGCAGGTGGTGCGACGGCCGCAGGTTTTCCGGCTGATGACCAGGCGCGGTGAAGTTCAGGTGGCCGCTCTGCCTTATTTATCCCGGAGTATGCTGCTGGCCAAGGATGATTATAAGAACCTGGGGTTGGAGGAACTGAACCTGAAGATCGCAGAGACTCTAAGCATACTGGTCGAGGGATTGGCCCGCCGGCTTGATCCCCAATTGCCGAGTATACTCACCGCCCACCTGTCAGTGGCTAACGCTGTTCTCGGATCAGAAAAGAGCATTATGATCGGTAATGACCCCGTGGTACCCTTGAGTTGCCTGGCGCGTCCCGAATTCGACTACGTGGCCCTGGGACATATCCACCGGCATCAAGTGCTGAGTCTTGCTCCCCCGACTGTCTACGCGGGCAGCCTCGACCGGATCGATTTTGGCGAGGAGCGAGAAGAAAAAGGGTTTGTGGTGGTTGATCTGGCTAAAGGCCAGACCAAGTTCCGCTTTCAACCGGTGCAGACCCGGCCGCTGGTGACTGTCAACGTTGATGTCGATCCCCAGCAGCCGACGGAGAGCGTTCTGGCTGCCCTGGAGCAGGTCAAATTGGCCGGGGCGATCGTTAGATTAAACCTGCGGCTGGAGCAGGCGGTATTACCGCTGCTCCGTCAAGCGGAGATTAACCGGGTGCTCCAGGAGCGGGCCTTCTGGGTGGCCGGCATCAACCGGGAAGTGACTTTACCCCGAGGAGTGGTGCGGCAGCCGGAAATGACGGAAAACCTTGACCCTTTGACGGCTCTGCAAAAATATATCCATGGTCGTGAAGAACTGCGGTCACAGTCGGAAACCTTAATGAATTTAGCCAGGCAACTCGTGGCTGAATTGCGCGAAGAGGAGATGAGCGGTCAGTGATCCCGGTCAGGTTGTATTTACGGAATTTCTTAAGTTATGGTGAAAACGTTCCACCGCTAGAGTTTTCAGAGTGGCAAACCGCCTGTTTATCTGGGAACAATGGGCACGGCAAATCTGCCCTCTTAGACGCCATGACCTGGGCGTTGTGGGGGCGGGCGCGAGGGGTTGACCGTAACGGTGCTGGCATGGACGACCTGGTTCGCCTGGGCAGTGAGGAAATGGAGGTCGAGTTGACCTTCCAACTGGAAGGCGACCTGTTTCGGGTGAACCGAAAACGCAACCGGCGGCGCGGTATGTCCAGCCTTGAGTTTTATCTATATGACGGAGAGCGGTGGCGGACTCTCACCCAGGAGAAGATCGGCGATACCCAGGAGAAGATTGATCAGGTGTTGAAGATGGACTACGAAACCTTTATCCATTCTGCTTTTATCCTCCAGGGGCAGGCCGATGCCTTTACCACCGAGAAACCAAGTGAACGTAAAAGGATCCTGGGGGAGATTCTGGGGCTGGAGTATTACGGACGGCTAGAGCGCAAAGCGCGGGACCGGGTATTGGGTTTGGAGCAAGAGATCCGCGCGTTGGAACGGGAACTCACGGAAATCAATGGTGAGTTAGCCAATATGGACGTTTACACTGTCCAGCTGTCTAACTGTCGGCAGCAGTTAGATGAACTGGATAAGCAGATCCACACGTTGGAGGAAAAACTGGCGGCACAGCGGGAGAGCAGACAGAACCTGGAGGTGACCGCAGAAAAAGTGCGGGCCTTGAAAGAGCGCCTGACCCAGGGGGAGCAAGAACTGCGGGAACAGCAGCAGGAGATCAAGCGTTATTCCGACCGGGTAGCCCAGGAACAGCTTGTCTTGAGCCAGGCCGAAGCCATTCTGAATGAGTACCAGGAACTACAGCGGACGCAGCACGAACTGGAGCGGTACAACGCTTTGGCCTCCCGATATCTCGAATTGAACCAGCACCAAGCTCAGGTGGAACAAGTCATCTGGCAGAAAAAACTGATTATTGAACAAACCCTCCAGAGGCTGAATCAGGAATTGGCGCACGCTTACCAGCTGATGGCCAGCCGAGATAAGGTCGAGACGGAGCTTCAGCGAGCACAAAGAGAACTGAAGACGCTGGATGAAATTGAACAGGAGCGGGTGAAGCTGCAGGAGGAAATCAACCGGGCCCGGCAGGAAGAGGCTTCCTTAACCGCCTTGATTGAGCGGGTTAAAGCTGAGCAAGATGAACTGCGGCAGAAGTACCGTTCTTTGTCCCAACCAGTAGCTACCTGCCCACTGTGCACCTCACCCCTCACCCCGGCACACAGAGAAGCTGTCCTGGCTCAGTTTCGCGCTGATGGACAGCAGCGTAACGAACAGTTGATCCAGCACCGGCAGCGGATGGAACAATTGAGACGGCTTGTGGCGCAGGGTGAGGAGAACCTGAAACAGCTTAACGAGCGCCTGCTCAACCGGGACCACTGGCAAAAACGCCTGGCTGTTTTAGAAAAAGAACTGAAAGAAATTATTGTCCAGGAAAACAGGGCGCGAGAACTGGAAGAGGAAAGGCATAGCCTGGAACAGGTACTGGTTGAACAGAAATATGCCCGGGATGAACTGGAAGAGGCAGCCGCCCTCCGCCGTCAGCTGGCTGACCTGGGCTACCAGCCCGAACAGCATGCCCAACTGCAGGCGCGGGTTAAACAACTCAGGCCAATCGAGGAACGGCGAAACGCACTGCTGTTAGCCAAACAGTCCATTGAGCGGGACGAAGAAACTCTTCGTCACCTGCAGCGCCAGGTGGCGGTCAGGGAGAAGGCCCTGCAGTCTGACCGTGAGCTCATCAATCTGTTGGAACCTCGTCAGGCCGACTTGACCCGGGTCATCCAGGAGATCGGTGAAACCGAGAACCAGCTCTCCCAGCTTCGCCGTCAGCGGATCGTCCTGGATCAGGCTCTGGGAGAGCTGCGGGCAAAACTGCAGCACTGCTTGTCCTTGGTCGAAGTGAAGAAAGATAAAGAAACCGCCTTGGGTGAGGCGGCGCGCCAGAAATCCCTCTACAGCGAACTGGTGCGGGCTTTTGGCCGAAACGGTATCCCAGCACTGATTATCGAGAACGCCATCCCAGACTTGCAGGACGAGGCAAATCGGTTACTGGCGCGCCTGACGGACGGTCGAATGCACGTAGCCCTGGTTACCCAACGGGAAAGCAAACGGGGAACAACGGCCGAGACCCTGGACATCGTCATCAGTGACGAACTGGGGACGCGGAAATATGAATTATTCAGCGGTGGGGAGGCTTTTCGGGTTAATTTTGCCCTGCGGATTGCCCTGTCTAAACTTTTAACCAGGCGAGCCGGGGCCAAGCTGCAGACTCTGGTCATTGATGAGGGATTTGGTACCCAGGATGGGCAGGGCAAGGAAGCCTTGATTGAACTGATCAATGCCATTCAGCCCGACTTCGCCAAAATCTTGATCATCACCCACATTCAGGAGTTGAAAGACGCCTTCCCGGTGGAGCTGGAAGTGGTTAAAACGGCTCAGGGATCGGTGATACGGGTCAATCGATAACACCAGGGTTTTTGCTGATAATCAAGATTTCAGGAGATGACAGCTGCCAATTGTTGTCATGACGAAAATAGCGAATCTTTGTTCACAGGCTTGCTTTTGAAGAAGTTGTCACCTATAATAATAATGATATAATAAATTGATGGACAATGAAGGAAAAAGATATATGTGGGAGATACAACGGCGTATCTTATTGGCGTATCTTATTAGAGATGGACAATGGTGTCCTTAGTCACAGGAGAAACTGTGTTTAAGGGCGCTTTTTTTGTGGAACTCTTACCAGAAAAGTGGGCGTTTCATAACCGAAGCGGTAAAGCAGGTGACATACAGTGAATGAAATCAGGATCGTGATTGGGTCAAGTCAAATTCGGTCACGAAAACGTATAAAAGAAATATTAATTAGAAATGGCTACCTGGTTATTGGGGAAGCAGAGGAGGCTCTGTCTACACTTCGCCTTATTCGGGGAATTCAACCTGATCTGGTCATCTTGGACGGCGATCTTCCCGGTATGAGCCTTCTTGAGCTGGCCCACGTGATTGAAGAAGATAAATTAGCCCCGGTTCTGCTTATTACTCAGGAGGTAACCAGGGAGTTTTTGAAAAAAACTAGAGAGTCATGGACATTGACTTTTCTGGTCAAACCTGTTACACAATCAACCCTGATTCCTGCTATTGAGGCAGCCGTAGGTAAGTATCGAAAGACTATCGAACTCGAAAAAGAAATTCAGCAACTCAAACATAAACTTGAAACCAGAAAAATTATGGACCAGGCCAAGGGAATTCTTATGGAGAAATTGGGAATTTCGGAAAGTGAAGCCCATCGCCGCCTCCAGAAACAAAGTATGGACAAGGGTATTTCTATACGCGAGATTGCTGAAGCAATCATACTAGCCAGTTCTCTGGAACGGTCAAACAATAATAAATGATAAAGAAGGAAGGTATACCATATGACTCAGATAGATTTGGATAAGGAAAAAGTGCTTGCTATGGCTAAAGAAATGGATGTCGAGTTTATTCGTCTCCAGTTTACTGATATTCTAGGAGTATTGAAAAATGTAGCGATTCCGGTGCAACAATTGGAAAAAGCGTTAGATGGAGAAATAATGTTTGATGGCTCGTCGATTGAGGGGTTTGTCCGGATTGAAGAATCCGATATGCTGCTCAAGCCTGATCCCGCGACATTTACGATTTTTCCATGGCGACCGCGTAGCGGGGCGGTAGCTCGTCTGATTTGTGATGTCTATAATGCAGACGGCACACCTTTTGCTGGTTGCCCTCGCCTGACGCTCAAGCGGGTGTTGGCTGAGGCTGAAGCCATGGGTTATGCCTTTACAGTTGGACCGGAGATAGAATTCTTTCTTTTTCTAACTGATAAACAGGGACGACCGACTACCTATACCCAGGATCGGGCCAGCTATTTTGACCTGGCCCCGGTGGACCTGGGAGAGAATGCTCGACGGGATATGGTTCTGGCATTACAGGAAATGGGGTTTGAAGTCAAAGCATCTCACCATGAGGTAGCACCCGGACAGCATGAAATCGACCTCATATACAACGATGGTTTACGAGTTGCCGACCAGATCGTAACGTTGAAGTACGCAGTTCGGGCCATTGCCCAGCGACACGGCTTGCATGCCAGTTTTATGCCTAAACCGATCTTTGGGGTGGCCGGTTCCGGTATGCACCTACACCTATCGTTGTTTAAGGATAGGATTAATGTTTTTTATGACCCAAACAGTCCAGATGGTTTGAGTGATACCGCCTTGTTTTTCCTGGGTGGACTTTTACGTCACGTGCGGGGTTTTACTGCGATAACAAATTCATTGGTCAACTCATATAAGCGATTATTGTCGGATTTCGAGGCCCCAAGATATATCAACTGGTCGAAACAGAACCATAGCCCGTTAATTCGTGTTACTTCTTGGCCTGAGATTGGTACCTGGCTTGAAGTTCGAAGCCCTGATCCCTGCTGCAACCCATATCTGGCACTCGCGGTTATGTTAAAAGCCGGCCTAGAGGGGATCCGGCAGCAGGTCTTACCCCCACCACCAATGAAACAAAGCTCCATCCAGCTTTATGGAGCTATACGGACGGCGATTGAATCTGATGAGCTACCTGAGGACCTGGGGAAAGCTCTGCGGGAGTTATCCCGGGATGAATTGATTCAGGAGGCGTTAGGACCGCATATTTATCAGCGGTTTATGGAAGCTAAAACAATTGAGTGGAACCATTACCGGACTCAGATTCACCGCTGGGAAATTAATGAATATCTCAATAGGTTTTAAACCTTAAATGAATATGATACGTATTCGTTAATAATTTGAGATAAAGTTAATGTTTTAACTTTTCTCTTGTCAATTACAAAAAGATATGTTATAAATACAACTAAGAAGATAATATATTTTGGAAGTCACAAGGGAGTACTTCCAATAAAGAAGGACAAAGACGTCCTTAGGTGCAGAAATCTGTACATAAGGACGTCTTATTTTGTTTTCTCTTAATTCAGTTAGCGATTGACCACAATTAATGAAACATAAGGGGGAGGGGAGCAGGTTTAATCATTGGGAAATTATTTAAACCAACAAAACTTCAATTAAAGAAAGGTGAGGGATCGTTATGGCCAATAACTTAACAGCCAAGGATGTTTTAAAAAGAGCTAAAGAACTTGATGTCCGCTTTATCTTCCTGCAGTTTACCGATATTTTGGGGGTTTTAAAGAACGTAGCCATTCCTGTCAACCAACTACCGAAAGCACTTGATGGAGAACTGATGTTTGACGGATCATCCATCGAAGGATTTGTCCGGATTGAGGAATCAGACATGTATTTGCGACCGGACCCGACAACATTTGTGGTCTTCCCTTGGCGCCCAAGAGAAGGAGCAGAAGCCCGCATGATCTGCGATGTATATAACCCTGACGGAACCCCGTTTGCTGGCTGCCCCCGGAACACCCTGAAACGAGTCCTGGCCGAGGCGGCTGAGATGGGGTTCTCCATGAAAGTTGGGCCAGAAGCGGAGTTCTTTCTATTTCAGACTGATGAGAAAGGCGCTCCGACAACCCGGACCCATGATAAAGCGGCTTACTTCGATTTAGCCCCGGTTGACCTGGGCGAAAGCGCTCGTCGGGACATGGTGTTGGCGTTAGAGGAAATGGGCTTTGAGGTTGAGGCATCGCATCATGAGGTGGCCCCGGGTCAGCACGAGATTGACTTCAAGTACGACGATGCAGTGGCGACCGCCGATAACATTGTTACTTTCAAACATACTGTTCGCATTATCGCCCAAAAACACGGGTTGCACGCCAGTTTTATGCCGAAACCGATCTTTGGTGAGAATGGTTCTGGAATGCACTGCCACCAGTCACTGTTTAAGGACGGGGTTAACGCCTTTTTCGATCCCAATACGCCCAATCAATTAAGCGAAATAGCGATGTACTACATTGGTGGCGTCCTTAAGCACGCGCGGGCGTATGCAGCGATTACCAATCCGACGGTTAACTCCTACAAACGGCTGGTTCCCGGCTACGAAGCTCCGGTTTACCTGGCGTGGTCAGAACGTAACCGCAGCCCGCTGATTCGGATCCCGGCCCGCCGTGGGATTGGGACGCGCATTGAGGTGCGTAATCCCGACCCGAGCTGCAACCCATACCTGGCTCTGGCAGTCATGTTAAAAGCTGGGCTCGATGGGATTAAGAACAAGATTGCTCCCCCGCCGCCGACAGATGAGAACATTTACCACATGGATGATGCTGAACGGGCCAAACGAGGGATTGGGAGTCTCCCCAGCAGCCTGAAGGAAGCGCTCGAGGAACTGTCAGCGGATGAAGTGATCAAATCTGCTCTAGGCGACCATATTTACCACCGTTTCATCGAAGCCAAGACGATCGAGTGGAACCGCTACCGTACCCAGGTGCACCAATGGGAAATCGATGAATACCTGACCAGGTTCTAATGATTTAACCTAACCACCGAAAAGCCAACTCTGGCGAAAGGCCATGAAGTTGGCTTTTTTCTTGACCTTGTTTTTAAAAATTATTTGCTCCTAATAGTCGAAACGGTTACGGTGCAGTATACTGGTAGTTGTGAACGATAAATTTATGGAATGAGGTTGATAGAGATGACTGTCTGGGAAGCGACGATTCTGGGACTGGTCCAGGGTTTAACCGAGTTTTTACCGGTGAGTAGTTCCGGGCACTTGGTGCTGTTTCAACAGTTGTTTGGCATCCGTCAGGACGCACTGGTTTTTGATGTTGCCGTTCACCTGGGTACCTTGGTAGCGGTCCTGATCATTTTTTGGCAAGACGTCTGGTATATGGTGCGCCGCCCGTTCAGCCGGCTGACTCTCCTGGTTGTCGCCGGAACGATCCCCACCGCCCTGATTGGAATCTTGTTGAATGATGTTTTTGCAGAATTGTTTAGTTCTGGCCAGACCTTAGGCCTTGAATTTTTGCTGACCGGGGCTGTTCTGTGGTGGGCGGAATCTGTTCGGTCGAGGAATAAGACCTTGACGCAAACAAGTTATGTTGACGCGTTGTTTATCGGTACCATGCAGGGCTTGGCCATTCTGCCCGCGGTATCCCGTTCCGGTTTAACCATTGCGGGGGCACTGTTGCGAGGGCTTAATCGTGAGCTGGCGGCACGCTATTCCTTCCTGCTGTCTGTTCCGGCGATCCTGGGCGCAGCAGTTTTTGCCGCTAAGCCGCTCTTCAGCACCGCGGGAGCACCCCAGGGGATTGGTACTGTTCCGCTGGCTGTGGGCACACTGGTCGCCGCTATTTCAGGGTACTTGGCCATCCGCTTTATGCTCCGGGTCCTGGCTCGGGGGAGCCTGCGGGGATTTGCCTATTACGTTTGGTTAATCGGCATACTGGTGCTTGTTGATCAACTGGTCACCCACCGTTTCTTCTGAACGGCAGCCAGCTACGGGTGAGTAACTCCTGTCTTCAGACAGCGGCTGGCGTCAAAGACGAAAATTTCCGAACGGTAGTTTAAACGACACAATGTCCATTGTTTTGATTAATTTAGAAGAGGATGTCCTTTTCTGCAGGGATTTGTTGGACGATTCTTGGGTTTTTCGAGCAGGAGATGGGAGGGATTGGCAGAAATATAGAACCTGGTAACGGCATCGAAAGGGTAAGCCAATGGGAAAGGATGTGGTACCAGGTGTGGAATAAATTGTATGCATGGGTGCAGGAGATCTTCTGGTGGCGAATGACCCCGGCTGCCCAGATTGAGCGATTGGAACATGCCCTGAAGAGTGGCAAGGGAAATCCCCGACGCTATTTTCGGCTCGGCCAGCTGTATTTAGAACAGGGGCGGCCAAAGCTGGCTGCTGAATGTTTTGAATGGGCTATAGCCATGAGTGTACCGGAAGAGGATTACCTATATTGGCTGGCGACAGCTTATCAAGCAGCCGAGCATTTTGAAAAGGGACTGGAGGTTACCAAGGTAACGCTCGAATGTTACCCTAATTCGGTCAAAGGCTTCAATTTGCAAGGAGAATGTTTCTTAAAACTTGGACAGCCGGATAAAGCGGTGCAGTGTTGGCAGAGAGCTTTAGCTATTAATCCGCACGATGTCACTGTACTAAATAACCTTGGGCTGTATCGACAGGCAGAAGGGAATCTAGAAGAAGCACAGCGGCTGTTCGCCCTGGCGACGCAAATCGCTCCCCACGACGGCGTGCTCTGGAACAATCAAGGGTTAGTCCTGAGCAAACTAGGGAATGTGGAGGGAGCTTTGCAGAGTTTTCTAACCGCCTATCGGTGTGGCCTGAAGGAACCGCAGTTGTTAAATAATATCGGGGTTTGTTTGACCCACCTGAAACGCTTTGACGAAGCGGCTGAATACTACCGGCTGGCGGTTGAACAGGGTGGGTGCGATGAAGAAATTATTGAAAACCTGGCAGGTGTTCTGGTGAAGATGGGCGATTACCCGGCTGCTTTAAAGTATTATGAGCAACTGTTCGAACAGCATGAACCGGATGCTACTCTCCTGAACAACTATGCACTTTGTCTGGAAGAAGCCGGACGGCTTGAAGAAGCGTTGGCTAACTATGACCGAGCCCTGGAACTGGATCCTGGTAATGAGGCCCTCCTACAAAATAAAGGGGTTTGTCTGGCTAAACTTGAAAAATACAGCGAGGCCCTCGAATATTTTGACCGGGTGATCCGCAAAAATCCACAAAACCGTTCAGTCTGGAGTCACAAGGGGAATATCTACGCCGTCCAGGGGGAGCACCAATTGGCCGTTGAGTGTTATAACCGGGCCTGGGGTCTCCAGTAGGGCGCGGAAATAAAAGGGTGTTTACACACTGCCGGTCATGGTGTATGATAATAACATAACAATGGGTAACTGAATATTTGCTTGCGATGCATTGGGGTATCGTCTAAAGGGCAAAGGTGCTCTTGAGCTGGCGGGTAAAACCGCCTAGTTTGGGAGCACTTTGTTTTTTCGAGACTATTTGTGTCAGCGAAATAAACCGGGTTGGGAGGGGATGACGTATTCTCGGATATTTAGTTTTAGCCGATGGAACCGTTTTTCAGGGCAAGGCGTGTGGAGCTGTGGCAACCCGTGGGGGTGAAGTTGTATTTAATACCGGTATGGTCGGCTACGAGGAACTGCTCAGTGACCCTTCGTATTGTGGGCAGATCGTGGTGATGACCTACCCGAATATCGGCAACTATGGAATTAATCCCCAGGTCTTCGAATCGAACGGTATTCAGGTTACCGGTTTCGTGGTGCGGGAGCTGTGCCAGCGGCCCAATCACTGGCAGAGCCAGGCGCGACTTGAGGCTTTCCTGCGGCAGGCCGGCATTCCAGTGCTCGCTGAGGTAGATACCCGGGCCTTAACCAGAAAACTACGCCAGCAGGGGACGATGCGGGGTTGGATCACCACGCAACCCGAGCAGATTGATCGGCTTTTAGCTACGGTAGAGCAAATTCCTGACATCTCCGAGCAAGATCTGGTCTCCCGGGTGACCACGGCGGCGTCGTATACTTTTTCCACCGGTCTAAAGCGGGTGGTAGTGATGGACTTTGGGGTGAAGACCAGTATCCTGCGTTTTCTGGCCAGGGAAGGCTGCGAGGTGGTGGTTGTGCCGGCCGGCACCGGCGCGCCAGCGATCCGATCGTACCGGCCCGCCGGGCTGGTCCTGTCTAACGGCCCCGGCAATCCCAAAATGGTTTCATACGCAATTACCACAGTTCAAGAACTGCTGGGTGAAATGCCAATTTTGGGAATTTGCCTCGGGCACCAGATTGTCGCGCTGGCCTGCGGCGCAGACACGTATAAACTTAAATTTGGACACCGGGGAATGAACCACCCGGTCAAAGACAGAGACTCCGGTCAGGTCTATATTACTTCCCAGAATCACGGGTTCGCGGTTGATGAGGCTTCGTTGGGCGGGACTGACCTCGAGGTCACTTTTCGCAACTTGAATGATGGAACGGTGGAAGGACTGCGCCATAAACGCTGGCCAATTTTCACTGCTCAGTTTCATCCCGAAGGTGCGCCAGGGCACCTGGACACCTGTCATTTGTTTAATGAATTTGTAAGCTTGCTGGCGTAAAAAATTTAAGATTCATGCAAAGCACGATATGGTGCTTTGCACTAGAGCAAAGACGTTCTTCCGGTGATGATCAATCACTGGTTGAACTTTTTATAGAGAATGGAGGGATAGTGATGAAACACGGGATTGCAGTTGTGGTTACCGACGGCATCGGTCGAGAGATCCTGGAAACGACCCAGAAGATGTTCGAAATAGCCGGGGTCAGATGTGAGTGGGAAATAGTCCGTGCGGGGCGTGGGGTGATGGCGGAAAGCGGTACCCCGCTGCCTGATTATGTGTTAAAGTGTATCAAACGAAACGGGATTGGGTTAAAGTTATCGTTCCTTGGATTAAACGAAACTGGTGGAGGAATGGATTTGAACATTACCTTACGGCGGAGGTTAAAGCTGTACTCCAATATTTGTCAGATTGTCAATCTTAATTCCTACCGTCACAACCTGAACGTCCTGGTGATTCGGGAAAACCAGGAGGGAAGTCTGGGGGTATCCGAACGTAAATTGGGCAAAGATGTCGTCCAGTGTACCTCGGTGGTAACGCGCAGAGGAGCAGAACGAATCAGCCGGCTGGCATTTAACCTGGCCAGGAAATACCAACGACGAAAGGTCACTCTGGTGCACCAGATGAACCAGATGAACCAGATGAACCAGATGAAGATAAGCGATGGGTTGTATCTGGAGTGCTCACGTAGTGTTGCTCAGGAATACTCGGACATTGTTTTTGAAGACATTCAACTGGACCAACTCGTAGTTCGACTGGTTGAACAACCGAGTGAATGCGACCTTTTGCTCGTACCACCGAACTATGCCCTGGTGGTGACCAGTTTGTGCCGGGTGCTGGCTGGACAGTCTATGCTGGCCTACGAAGGTAATCTAGGGGACGAAGTTGGCGTGTTTGAATGCACCTGCAACTTGCAGCAGGCTGAACCACTGGATGTAGTCAAATCAGTTTTTTTGGCCGGTGGGATGCTGCTCCAACACCTTGGTGAGAGAGAAGCGGCTGAACGCGTAATCCAGTCGGTAGTGGACCTCTCTCAGCATGAACGGGCCCGACTCAGGGGAGGTTTGAACTGGCAGACAACCAGACTATTATTGGCTGAACGCTTTGGATTAAAATTTGGGAATTAGCTGGAAATACAATAGCCAGGACGGCCAAATTGAAGAAATAAGCAAGTATACAGCATTCTTTTAGAAAATCCCTTGTTCAAGCGATACAATTTGCTATAATTAGCTTAGCGTAAACAAGAGATGGCAGATGCAAGGTTGTGTCTGTCAGTCGCGTGGGCAATGGCGTCCTCGTGCACACAACGGTTTCGTTTGTGCGGGGGACGTTTTGTTTTTCCGCCCTAATATTGAAATTATATTATTTGTTTCTGGAGGTGAGGTTATGCAGGGAGAAATCCCGCGCATCCCGTCCGGGTGTTCGATTGTCGGCATTATGGATACAAAAGGACGGCGATTTAACGGTGAAGAGATAATTCAAGCAATTTCTGTCATGCACGACCGCTCGAATGGGCTAGGAGGGGGATTCGCCGCTTATGGAATCTACCCTGAGTTTAAAGAGCATTATGCCTTCCACATTATGTACGAACAAGAGGCGAACCGCCATCAGACGGAGGAGTACCTGAAGAGTAAATTCATGGTTGACCACGCGGAAATGATTCCTGTCGACCCGCAGCCTGACATAACCGATCATCCTTTGCTCTGGCGGTATTTTATCCGGCTCAAAGATGAAGTACAGCGCGACTGTAAGGTGGATGTAGCTGATTTGGTGGTGGAAGCGGTAATGCACGTCAACCACCGTATTCCCGGCGCCTTCATCTTCTCCAGCGGGAAGAATATGGGGGCGTTCAAGGGAGTCGGTTTCCCAGAAGACATCGGACGGTTCTTTCGGTTAGAGGAATACGAAGGCTACCTCTGGACAGCGCATGGTCGTTTCCCGACAAACACACCTGGTTGGTGGGCCGGAGCGCACCCCTTCGTCCTGTTAGACTGGTCAGTTGTCCACAATGGGGAAATCTCCTCTTACGGGATTAATAAGCGCTATCTGGAGACTTTTGGTTATTACTGCACCTTGCAGACCGACACCGAGGTTGTGACTTATACATTTGACCTGCTCCACCGGCGGCATGGTTTGTCACTGGCCGAAGCCTGTCAGGTTATGGCGCCTCCTTTCTGGAAGCGCATTGATCGGTTAAACCCGGTCGAATCCCGGCGTCAGGAAGAACTGCGGATGGTCTACGGATCGGCGATGTTAAATGGCCCCTTTAGTGTCATCGTTGGGTACAGCCGTGGTATGCTTGCTTTGAATGATCGGATTAAGCTGCGACCGATGGTTTGCGCTCGGGATGGCCATCGGGTGTACATGGCCAGCGAAGAGGCTGCGATCCGAGAAGTGTGTCCGAATCCGGCGCAAGTCTGGGCGGCCCGCGCTGGGGAACCCGTAATCGCCGAATTAGACGAGGGGGTTATTTTATGAACAGCCATCTACCAGCAGAATTTATCGTCAAAGTTGACCACTACCGGTGCCGGCGGTGTAAACGGTGTATCCTCAACTGTGGGTTCAGCGCCTTAAAATTTGAAAATGGTGTGGTGGCCGAACATCACAAGTGCGTGGCTTGCCACCGGTGTGTCACGTTTTGCCCTGAACAGGCGATTACCGTGGAAGAAAATCGTCTGGCGTACAAAGCCAACGCTCACTGGTCGGTGGAAGTACGAAAAAACATCCTTAAACAGGCCGAGCAAGGCGGAATGTTGCTCACCGGTTCAGGTAATGACAAACCGTATCTCAGTTATTTTGACCGGCTGGTGATTGATGCCTGTCAGGTCACTAACCCCCCGATCGATCCGATTCGCGAACCGATGGAACTAAGAACGTACCTTGGTCGAAAACCGGATAGTTTGGGTAATAACACTGCCTGGAACAAAAAGATTGGGCTTGATACCCAATTGGGGCCGCAACTGAAATTGGAGACACCGATTATTTTTGGCGGTATGTCGTTTGGCGCGATCAGTCTCAATGCCCAAAAAGCGCTGGCGCGGGCAGCTCAAGCCTGCGGAACGTTTATGAATACCGGCGAAGGTGGGTTACACAAGGACTTATATCCGTACAAAAACAATGTCATCGTTCAGGTGGCTTCGGGAAGATTCGGTGTAAATCAGGAGTATTTGGACCAGGCGGCGGCTATTGAAATCAAAATTGGTCAAGGCGCAAAACCGGGTATCGGTGGTCACCTGCCGGGTGAGAAGGTCAACCAGGAAGTTTCTGAAACCAGGATGATTCCGATCGGGACCGATGCCCTGTCGCCAGCTCCCCATCACGATATTTATTCTATTGAAGATTTAGCTCAACTGATCTATGCCCTTAAGGAGACGGTCAATTACAGCAAACCAGTTGGAGTAAAAATCAGTGCAGTCCACAACGTCGCGGCGATTGCCAGCGGAATCACCCGGGCGGGGGCTGACTTCATCTATATCGATGGGTTCCGGGGTGGCACCGGCGCAGCCCCTAATGTCATTCGGGACCATGTAGGCATCCCGATTGAGGTCGCCATCGCAGCAGTTGATGATCGCCTGCGGCAAGAAGGGATACGCAATCAGGTCTCGGTTATCGCCGCCGGGGGAATCCGGCACAGTGGCGATATCGCCAAAGCGATTGCCTTGGGAGCCGATGCGGTCGCTATCGGTACCGCTGCCCTGATCGCTATGGGCTGTCGGGTCTGTCAAAAATGCTACACCGGCAACTGTTCGTGGGGGATTGCCACCCAGCGCGCGGAGTTGGTGAAACGCCTGGACCCCGATCAGGCCGCCGAACGTCTCATCAATTTGTTGCAAGCCTGGTCGTTGGAACTTAAAGAAGTACTGGGGGCCCTGGGAATCAATGCTATCGAAAGTCTGCGGGGAAATCGCGAACGTTTGCGCGGGGTAGGACTGGATGACACCAGTCTGACTATATTGGGGGTTAAGCCAGCGGGGCAGTAAAGATTACCTTCATAATTTGTATATGAGGATTAAAAATATTTTAATTAATTAAGTGGAGGGAGTGAAAAGTGATGCAGAACTGTACCTTAGCCCAAAATAATCTTGCTTGTGCGGAGGTATCTCCCCAGGCAAGGGCAACTGTTTGGATTAACGCAAAGAGACTGTCTTACCAGGAGTTAAACGCGACGATCCATGAGGCGGTATTCGGCGGGGCCAAGGTGGTTGAGGTAGAGAATGTCAACGGTCAACGCTACATCGGGCGAGGGCTCAACCAACCGGTGGAAATAATCTTACACGGTACACCTGGCAATGACCTGGGGTGTTTCTTAAACGGACCGCAGATTATAGTCCGGGGTAATGGACAGGATTGTATCGGGAACACCATGAACGATGGCAAGATCGTTGTCCATGGCGACGCGGGTGATGTCTTGGGTTACGGCATGCGCGGTGGCAAGCTCTTCATCAGAGGCAACGTTGGTTACCGAGTCGGCATTCACATGAAGGAATACCGGCGTCAGGTGCCAGTGATGGTGATTGGCGGCACCGCCGGGGATTTTTTCGGTGAGTATATGGCCGGTGGGATCATTATTTTGCTTGGCCTGGAGCAGACGGACAGACCAATCGCTGGCGACTACCTGGGTACTGGAATGCACGGTGGTGTAATCTACGTCCGCGGCGAAGTTGATCCGGCGCAACTGGGTAAGGAAGTGGTAGTAATGTCAATTACGCCGGCAGATGAGGTGGTATTAGATCAACACCTGAGCGAATTCTGCCGGGACTTCAATCTAGACTATGCTGCGATTCGGAATAAACCCTTTATCAAACTGGTACCAACGTCGCACCGACCGTACGGCCGTCTCTACGCTTACTAAGGAAAAAGGTAGGCTCCATGACGCTAACGTGATAAAGTATTATTTAGTTTGGGGGTAATGTCATGGAATATGACCTGACGGTAATTGGGGCAGGTCCAGGTGGCTATGTGGCTGCCATCCGGGCCAGCCAACTCGGGGCCCGGGTCTGTGTGGTAGAAGCCAGAGAGCTGGGTGGAACTTGTCTGAACCGGGGCTGTATCCCCACCAAGGCTTTGGTAGCCAGCGCTAATCTGGCGACCAGGATTACGGAGAGCGAAGAACTGGGGATCACAGTCAGTGGCCTAACTGTGCACTGGCCGCGAGTGATGGATAGGCAACAGCGAGTGGTAAACCAGTTGCGTAACGGAATCGCCAGGCTGTTTGAAAAAAACAGGATCACCCTGTTACAAGGCTGGGGTCGGTTGGTTACCCCGAATACAGTCCAGATTCAGTTGGCGTCCGGTGATGAAATGAGCGTTCAATCCCAGCATATCTTGCTCGCAACTGGCAGCGAGCCAGCAATTTTCCCCGGCTGGGAATATGATGGACGGACAGTCGTGAGCAGCGATGATCTACTAGGGATAGAAAAGATTCCAACCAGTCTGATCATCATCGGTGGCGGCGTGGTTGGGTGCGAATTCGCTTCCATCTTCAGGGCGTTTGGCACGCGAGTGACCGTGATCGAACAACTGTCAAACCTGCTGCCCATGGCCGAACGCGAGGTTTCCCGGCAGTTGATGAGCATTTTCCGGGGACAGGGCATCCAGGTCAAAACTAAAACTTCCGTCCAGGCCATTCATTTGGCTGATGGATTGGCCGAGGTGTCACTTGCTTCAGGCGAGTCCCTGACTGCCGAAAAAGTGTTGCTCGCGGTCGGCCGGCGGTTGAACACGAAGAATCTTGGCCTGGAAGAGATTGGCGTCAATGTTGGTGAGCGGGGTGAGGTCATCGTCAATGAGTGGATGGAAACAAATATCCCCGGTGTTTATGCGGTCGGCGACATTACTAATAAACTGCAGTTAGCTCACGTGGCTTCGGCGCAAGGAGTTGTTGCGGTGGAGCGAATGTTTGGGCACGGTCGGTTACTAAACTATAACGCTATTCCGTGGTGTGTGTTCACGCGACCGGAAGTTGCCGGGGTTGGGTTGACCAGTGAACAGGCCCGGGCACTGGATATTCCAGTGCGCGCCGGAAAATTCTTCTTTACAGGAAATGGTAAAGCCCTGGCCGCGGGGGAAACTGAAGGTTTTGTCAAGATAATCGCCCACCGGGACACGGACGTACTCCTGGGCGCCCACATAATTGGGAGTCATGCCAGCGAACTCATTGCTGAGGCTGGACTGGCGGTAACCCTGGGTTTAACGGGTGAGCAGTTTGCTCAGGCTGTTCACGCTCACCCCACAACGGCGGAAGCTGTTCTGGAAGCGGTTGAACTAACACGCGGATTGGCAATCCACGCTTGAAAGCAGGGGAATGAATAGTGAGCAGAAGAACGACTGACAAATCGCGCTGCGCGGTGATCAACTTGGGAATGATGGAGTATCAAACAGCCTACAGCTACCAGCAATTTCTGGTAGCTGCCCGGGCCCAGGACCGTATCCCCAACCTGCTGCTGTTGGTTGAACATCACCCGGTTTACACAATTGGTCGCAGTGGTAACCGGCGCAACATCCTGGTGAATGATGAGGATTTAGCGAATTTAGGCGTCCAAGTATACTGTATCGACCGGGGTGGGGATGTGACCTACCACGGTCCTGGCCAACTGGTTGGTTACCCAATCATCAAGCTGCAGGGGGAAACCAGGGATTTGCATCGCCTGATCTACCTGTATGAAGAAGTAATGATCCGTCTTGTCGCAACATACGGCCTTAAGGCTGGCCGATTGTCAGGTTTTCCCGGGGCCTGGGTCGGGCAGAAGAAGATTGGCGCCATTGGGATTGGCGTCAGCCACTGGGTGAGCTTTCACGGGTTTGCGCTGAACATTGCCCCTCAGATGGAATATTTTCGGTATATTATTCCCTGTGGGATCAGAGGCCGCGGTGTAACGTGCCTGGCCGATGAGTTGGGCTGTCTGGTTGATTATGCCGACCTAGTAGATCGTTTGATCAGTTCATTTAGCGTGGTTATGGCGGCCGATTGTTATCAGACCAGGATCGCTGACTTGGGGCTTGACGATTTTTCCTGGGAAGAGAGAGGGGATGGCAGGCAGTGGAAGAGATCAAGAGGTTGCCGTCCTGGCTGAGTAAGAAGTTACCGCCAGAATCGGCAACCCACACAACACATGAAATAGTCGAACGGTATGGGCTGCACACGGTTTGTGCTGCCGCCCAATGTCCAAACCTGGGGGAGTGTTTTTCTGCCCGGGTGGCAACCTTCCTTATTCTGGGAGAGATCTGTACACGTGGCTGCCGGTTTTGTGCCGTAGAAAAAGGCAAACCTTATCCCCCCGATTCTGACGAACCGGCCCGGGTGGTGGCAGCTGCTCGAGAACTTGGTTTGAGGCATGTGGTGATCACTTCGGTTACCAGGGATGACTTGCCTGATGGTGGGGCCGAACAGTTTGTCAAAGTTATCAATCGATTTCAGCAGGAGAATCCATTGACCACGGTAGAGGTTTTAACCCCTGATTTTAACGGCAAACGGGCAGCGGTTGAATGCGTAACTCGAGCACGACCGCAGGTTTTTGCTCACAACCTGGAGACAATCCCCCGGTTGTACAGCTGGGTTCGTCCCCAGGCTGATTACAACCGCAGCCTAAAAGTATTGGCATGGGCCAAGCAGGGGGATAACTCCCTCATTACCAAGTCTGGTTTGATGGTTGGCCTGGGGGAAACACCAGCTGAGGTTAAGAATGTCTTGCGGGATTTGCGAGCAGTGGGATGTGACGTGGTGACTATCGGTCAGTATCTCCGTCCTTCACCCCATCAAATCCCAGTAGTGGAATATGTTAACCCGGCTCGATTCATGGAATACGAGGCCCTGGGGTATGAGCTGGGATTTAAAAAGGTAATGACCGGGCCCTTTGTCCGGAGTTCATATCAGGCTGATGCTTGTTTAGTATCAGTGTAAAAATTTTTTAAAAGAGAAAGGAAGGGTTTTGCCATGGAAGTTAAGTTACCATTCATTGCGAAAGATGTTTACGAGGGCACGATTTCTTTATGGTTAGTTGATGAAGGAGACGAGGTCGCGGAAGGGGACGAACTGGTAGAGATTACTACCAGCAAAGCTGCTTTTAAATTACCGGCGCCAGTGAGCGGCCGGCTTGTGGAAATTGTGGCTCAGGAGGGGCAAATCGTCAAGGTTGGTGAAACCCTGGCCATAATTGAGGAAGAATAACGAGGAGGGTTTGCTGCATGGCCACGAGTCGCTACGCATTCTTCTGGGGTTGTCAGATCCCCGGGCGCCTACCCTTTATGGAAAAAGCCACACGGTTAGTTATGGCCAGTATGGAAATTAATGCCGAAGATCTGGCTGGCTTGAGCTGCTGCCCAGAGCGCTCTCTGGTGAGTACGCTCGGCGATGAGGTGTGGCTGTTGGCCGCTGCCCGCAATCTCGCGGTGGCGGAGGAGGCCGGGTATGATCTGGTCACGCCGTGCAATGGGTGTTACTCATCGCTGCGAACGGCCCAGTATTTTTTGCGCACAGAACCGGCACGAAGACAAAGGATAAATGAAGAATTACATAAAATTGGTCTGAATTACCGGGGAACGGTTAAAATTAAGCATATCCTCGACGTTTTTCACGATGATATTGGACCAACTAAGTTGAAGAATCGGGTATCCCATCCCCTGCAAGGCATGAAGGTGGCCGTGCACTACGGTTGTCACCTGGTTCGTCCCGCTCAGGCGGTTCACTTTGATGATCCTCTATCACCGCTCAAGTATGACACCCTGATTACTGCCCTGGGAGCAACCAGTGTCCAGTACCCCAGTAAAATGTTGTGCTGCGGGGCAAGTCTGGGTTACGTCGGTGAAGCCAACGAAGCTCTGGCCTTGACCAGGCGGAAAATTCAGGACGCCCAGCGGGCAGGAGCAGACGCAATTTCCCTGATTTGCCCGGCCTGTTTTCTACAGTTTGACCAGATACAGTACCTGGCGCAGAAGCGGGGAGAAGCTTTGAACCTACCAGTTTTGACCTTTACTGAATTGGTCGGCTTAAGCCTGGGGCTTTCACCAACAGAAATGGGACTTGATGGCCACCGGGTTAAACCCAATAAATTTCTGGGAAGCTGGCTGGAACGGGCTGTCCAAGGGGACAAGCTCAGCCGACAGCTTGACCATGCTGTCTTGCAGAAGTGCGCCAACTGCGGGGCCTGTGAGGATGACTGCCCGGTTGCCCAGAGTACGGAGTGTTTTCGACCAAATGCCCTGGTGAAGGCCGCGGCAAACGGACAGATTAAACAACTTCTGCGTGATGGCGAGTTCTGGAAATGTGTGGAGTGCCACACCTGTTCGGAACTATGCCCGAATGCGTTCGGGATGGAGAAGTTGTTTGCCGTGTTGAAACAATTGGCTGTGGCCGAGCAAGCTGCCCCCGTCTCTATTAAAGGTGGACTGGAGTTATTCCAGAAGAGCGGCCGGTTGGCTCAGCCGGATCAGAAAGCCCGGCGCAAACTGGGGCTGAATGAACTGCCGGCAGACGGCGGGACGCAGTTGGCCGAACTATTGGGTTGGAAATAAAAATGCGGGTTGGTTTATACCAAATAATTTGCTGTAAACTTTGTTGAATGATGTTACGAGAACCAATCTGTGCGCCTAAATAATTAATTTTAATATCTACTTCCATTCGGTAGACGTCATGGTTGACCACCACCTCTTGGCAGCGGCAACCTGACGTCAATTTAACCGTTGTTGTCCGGCCAAGCGGATCGACACACAATACCTGGAATTCGTAGAGGTATAAAATAAGGACTTTATTCATGTTGTTGGTGCGGATTGTGATAATTTTGTAGCGAGTGATGATATTTTTCAATGAACCTATTGGGGAAAAACCGACCGGTATATAAGTGACAAGAATGTTTTCCGTGCTCAAACAGTTTGTCTTTTGGACGCGAGGTGTCATAATTGCTTCAATTATTTTATGTTTAGGGTCGGGCCAGGTATCAAAAACTGGGATTAATAATATAGCATTTTCTAATATATGAAAAGTCACCAACTCTTGCACTTTAACAAAAATGAGGTTGCCTGGACTGATGTGAAACAGATTGCCTTTATTAGCCACACTGGGAGATGTGAAAGGCATATCTTTTCACCTGCAATTCATTTTGCTAACGAAAAATTTGTTCTAATAAACTGGTCCATCTTTCTGCCCACAATTTCTTGCTAAAGGCCATGGCTACTTCTCTGGCTCGTTGTCCCATCAGCCGTCTTTTGCTTCTGTTCAGCGCTAATTCTTCGATGGCTGATACGAGGTTTTCCACCGAAGGTTTTATTAAGTAGCCATTATAACCGTTAATGATGAGGTCACATAAACCGCCCGTTATGCCAGCAATTACTGGTCGACCGCAGGCCATAGCTTCTAGAGCAGCCAGACTGGTCCCTTCAGTAGAACGAGAAGGAATAAGCACAATATCTGATTGTCGGTATATCTCAGGCATCATTTCAAAGGGCTTCCAATAATAGTAACAACGTTCTTGGGTAGAAACCCATTGTGACATGAGTTGTTCGATATTGTCATCATGACCGCGCCCACAAAAGTGAAATTCAATCCAGGGATAGCGAGCAGACAATATTTCTGCCGCTCGCAAGGTTTCATTAATCCCACGGACGGGAACCAAACGGCGAGGGAAGAGGACACGGACACATTCGGTTCCGTTTTTTACTGAAGGTGGGTAAAAAAGGTCTAGATCTACATAATTGGGGATGTACTCCCACTTATGATAATAGCTGGGGAGAGTGGCATTGAAGAAATTTATGGTATTGGTATCTACCGATACCAATTTTTGTGGTCCTGCTAAAGCAATCTGCATGCGTCTCAACCATTCTCGACGGTCCTCCTGCCTCCCGGCGATAAGCTCAAACCCGGGCCAATCCCAAAAGACTCCGTGACTGATGGCAATACTGTTCTCCCGCGCGATTGGGTAGGCTAAAGGAAGGATAAAATAAATCGCGTAATCACAGGAAATAGAATTTTCGTAAAAGGAGATACTGAGCTCGGGAAAGGTATAGTATTCGTTTTTGTTCACGGGAATGCTGCGGATGACAATGCCGTCGAATTCCCGAACCCAACCGCTACCAATTTGCCATACCTCGACAGAGAAACCTTGTTCCCGGAGTAATCGACAAAGATCAACTTGATACCGCTCAGCACCACCCATAATAATTCTCTCACTGGTTGGGTGAAAAAAATTTGTTGTTAGTAAGGCAATTTTCTTAGCACTCACTTTCAACGCACCTCCTAAGTTAAGCCCTGCAGATAAGCAGGGCTTAGATTTAAGCGGCGGGAGATGATTGCGCTGTGAAGATCAGGTCAACGCTTATATCAAGGTTCTGATATATGGGACCGGTATCGCTTGGCAAGCTAACCACGAATGTTAAAAGGTCGGCTTCGGTTAAGGTTAATAATCGCCCGTCAGATGGCTGGTTGTTAAGACCAGAGATCGGTCCGTTATAGAGTTCAACGTTTGGACTTGCCTCGATGGCAATTTGTAAACGATCGGCAAGAATCTGAGCCTGAGACGCTGTAGTGGGGCTAACCCCTTGCCAATCGGCAAAAATGTAATAGAATGCGTCTACGTTACCCGTGTTTGCTACTTGCAGTTGAGGTGAGCCCACAGACTGACCTGGAACCAGGTTGGCTGGAGAAAAAAGGGCAGTTGAAGGGCTTAAATCAATCGCTACTTCTGCGGTTCCGGCTGTACTGCCGGCAACAGTTGAACTAATTGTAAACGGCATTGCAAACATCCTCCTTTGATACCAAATATTAACTGTTCTTGTTGCTATATGATATGCCTTGGGTTGCTAAAGGTTCCAACCATTTTTCAAGCATAATTTTTTCTTGTGGCCAAAGAATGCTTTCATAATGCTCCCTGGGCATAAAATTAAAGTTGATGTCTTGCTTTACCGCTCGTTCGTATTTATCTCTGGTTTCTGCAGGATTTGCCCAGCCGAGATGCTTGATTCGCAAATCGCTTTCGAAGTTAGGTAGACGGCGGTAAGAAAGGGGTAGGCGGCCGCAATGATATTTATGTGATGGCCAATCAGCAACTAATTGAGGCTGATACTTAACAAGGTAAATAGAAAAACCTCGTCTCCAGGGGTTCCATAAACCATCGACCCGGTAATAATCTTCACTTCCCCAACAATCATAAAGCCGAAAACTAACAGCCGGAAAAAGGTCTTGATTTAATAAGTATGGAAGTTCGAAAACTGCCCTGGTTTCCAGGAATTCATCAGCATCGAGGGCAAGAATCCATTCGGGGTTAGTAGAAACGGTATAATGCCAGAGTTGTTTGCGCAACTGCGCTTCGTCTATTAGAAACAAGGAAATTTCGTGGCGAAAGAGTTTAACGTTTGGAAAGCTAAGGCAGAGTTCAGGAGTTGGATCAGTGGAGGCATCATCTAAAATGATAATCTCATCAACGTAGCTGGTTAAAGACTTAAGACAGCGTGGTAAATAACGATTGACTTCATTGCGAACAATCATCATGGCAGTGAGTTTTGGCATGCCAAACCTCTCCTGGCTAATCATCTGCTAGGTGGTTCAGGATCTTTTCCGCGTTCCGCATGACCCATAGGGTATGCTGTTCGCCAGTGCAGGGCGGAATTTGCCTGGTGATGCATTCCAGAAAATGACAGCATTCCCATTCTAAAGGCTCGGTCCAGGTCGGGAAACATTGATCAGGTGTGTTTCCACCTCCTGAAAAGAATTGGAGCTTATGCCCTGGCTCCAGGTCGTCGAACACCAGACTGCCACGGTTACCCACCAGGACAATTTTTCTTACTTTTACTGGATGGCAGCAGGTCTCAAATAAATGGACCATACATCCCCCAGGCATCAGCATTAAAACAGAGATTGCTTTTTTGGCTTGATTTATCTCCCAACCGACACCAGAGGCTTTGATTTGCCCGGGCTCCTCGCCCAACCAGTATTCCAGCAGTGCCAGATCATGTACTATCACATTCCAGAGAAACTTTTCCCTACTTGAATAGGTCTGCGGATTGGCCTGGTTGAAGAAAATGTACTGCAACTGGCCGAGCCGGCCGGCGGCAAGCATCTGACGCACCTTTTCAGCGACGGGGTGGAAGACCATTAGGTGACCGGCCATGACAACCAGTTCCTTCTTACGGCCCAATTGAAATAGGGCCTCGGCCTGGAGCAGGCTTTCCACCACTGGTTGCTCGATCAGGGTGTGTTTACCGGCCAGAAGTGAGGCTCTGGCCAGCAGGAAGTGGGTCTGGGGTGGGGTGACGATGACCACCCCAATAATATCAGGACGTTTGAGCAATTCAAGATAATTGCCGGTTGCTTCTATTTCGGGGTAGGCAGTTTGCGTTTCCGACCGGCGCAGGTGATTAAGATCACAAACGACCAGACGCTCTTTTCCTACCAGCCGGTGGAAAATACGCACATAGTTTCTGCCCCAGGGACCAAGACCAATAATTCCCAATTTTTGCATCGGCGTCATCTCCCATTTAAGGCCATTTGTTGCCTTATGTGTTCTTGGCAATCAGTTCATTGATCTCCTGGACTAAATCCGATGGGTTAAGATGTTGTCTTTGAGCAGCCTGCTCAATGGTCTCATGACCACTTCCGTGTCAGCAGCTCGGGTTAATTTTGTATTTAAATAAAACTGTCGCCGCTTTGGGATATTTCCGGACAACATCCATCACCCGCCAATTTTGAGTAACTTTCAATTCCGTTCCTCTCCTTTCTGAAATTTTTTAACAGAAAAGGGCCGGCTGGCCCTTTTCTGTTAAAAAAGAGGAAATTACGTATTCTGCTCCAGTTGGGGGGGGAACAGCGGATAGGGCGGACAGATGAAACCAACCTGTGGTGTTGGTTGGCAAGGTGCCGGTTGACAGAAACCGTAAGTCGGGACCAGCAACTTAACCAGGGCCTTGATTTCGATGATTTTACAGACCTTGATCTTGCACAAGGCTTGCGGAGGTGTTCCAGGCAAACGCTCGCATTCACATTTGGCGGCAACCAGTTCGCATTGGGCAAAGGTCCCGTTTGGGCTGTACAAAAAAGCGTCCGTATAGAATGGCGCAACGTCTCTGGTCACAGTGACCAGGCGGGCTGGTGTGACGCTATTGTCGATGAGAACGATATTGATTCTGACGATTTGTCTGGCAATAATAGATCGAAAATTGTTCGCATCTGGTGGTCCAATATTGGCGATTTCGCAGCGGGTGGCCGGCAAACCGCTGGCGTCTGGAGAAAAATCAATGTCACATCTTAAAATAGGTAAATCTTCCGGGAGATCAAACGTTCCAAAGCTTATCTCTTCTCGGAAGCATTGGTCATAGACCTTTAAGACTTCAATGCAGTCGATCTCCGTGGTGGGCGGACACCCCACCACAGGTGGGCATGGCCCTGGCTTAATTAGATCAGGCATGATAATTCCTCCTTTCCATATTTAATCTGAACCCGGGTTCACTTTATGTTATGGAATGGTTGGTAATTTTGTGCATTCTCACTAAGGCTTTATCTAAAATTTCTTGGATTTGGGTTCAAAGTCCAGATTATCCCAGATATCAGCCAGCCTGTGATATCTCCATATATATCGACAGTGGGATAACTGGTCGTTATTCTCGTCTGGATGTCACTTGTCTAGTGGTTTGCTTTTGTCCTGGATCTGTTTTATTATGTAAACATAAGTTACCAGTATTACATTTTTTCAGGAGGTAAAGGATGAAAAAAGCAAAACAGGCGTTCGCTTTCTTGATCGCAATTCTTCTCAGCCACTTGAGCTCGCTCCCAGCTCAGGCCCTGGCTGGAACTTCTGGGCCCGCTCAAAACGTCCAACAGTGGTATCTGGAGTACATGCAGCAATATTCAAGTATGCCTACATACAACCAGTCCACCAATTTGCTCCCGGTTGCCCCTGGTCAATCCGTACCGACTCAACCGAGTCAACCAGTACAACCGATGAAGCCGACTCAGCCTAGGCCAAGCAGTACACCAGCCCCAACTGGATCCCAGCTACCCACTAATTTTACGGCCAGTAACTACATCAAATATTTACAACAATACAAGGCGACAACCAGTATGCTGGTCAAGGCAAATCAACCAGCTACGGCACCGTTGGAAGGAACAAACCCGCCTGTTGACCCGCAGTCAAGGCCAGCTAACCCGCCGACAGTTCCGACACCCACCGGACTGACCGCAGAGGAAAAACAGGTGTTTGAACTGGTCAACCAGGAGCGGGCTGCCGCCGGCGTCAACCCGGTGGCGATCAATGAAGCCATTGTCAACCTAGCCCGGATGAAAGCCCGAGAAATTGCCGAACTCGATTATTACGGCCACATCTCGCCGACATATGGCAGCCCGGGACAAATGCTTTCTCAGGCTGGTGTCAACTGCAGACAGTATGGAGAAAATATTTGTAAAGCTGCTGATGTTTACCGGGCGCATATGCTGTTAATGAACAGCACAGCACACAAACAGATCATGCTGGATCCTACTTATTCTCAGGTGGGAATTGGCGTCGCTTATTATAAGGATAAGCCGGGGCTGGTCGTGGTGGAGTTGTTCATCCAGCCTTAAAGTACTTAAGACAGAGCCAAGTGAAGAAGAGACAAGGGGATATTTTCCTCTTGTCTTTTTTTGCCGAAATTATGAACAGGTCTTTACCTGGATAATTTTTTAGGCAGGTGTTACCAAAGAAAAACAATTGCATATCATAATTAAAGATGAAGGAAAACCAACACATGCGTTGGAAGCATTTGCAAGAAGGAGGGTAGAACTTTGTACCAAGATTTGAAAGGTGAACATGATGAACAATCAATCCAAGAACAGGTCTACGATCACGCCTACGAAGTTATCCAGCATTACAAGAACCTCCGGTTACCGGAAGAGATTGCCAGGTCCCAGGGTATTCCCCAACGTGTAACGGGAGGTCAGGCGAGTGGCACCGGTTCTGGTACAGGGAGGTATCGTTGAGGTTAAGAGGTTCAGTGCTCTGGTCGGTGACCAGGAACCGAACTTAGAGGGGAGTCGTGCACTCCCCCTCTTGGCTTTCTGCGGCGGCAGAGAAGAAAATTAGCAATAGTCCAAGATTAATATAAAGAAAGGAGTCAAGCTGGAATGTTGAAGGCTCAACCGGTAGGAAAGGGCGAGGTGTCATTTTCCCACCAGTATCAATTGCTGGCTGAAGCCAGTGACCAGGTCGTTGGCTGCCAGGTGATCAATCCCCAATTGGGTTACCGACTGCTCCGGCCTGACCTGGTGGCGGTTTTTGGCAAATACGAACTGTTAATCTGCTGTTCGTCCGGCAGACTTGAAGATATTAGTAATTATCGAGTGCAAAATGAGGAAAAGACTTTTGTCGAGATCATTCCGATCCGGCTGACCGGTGTCGAGAAAATTGAGCCCGAATTGCTGGGCCGTGTTCAATGCCAGATCAACCCGGTCAGGATGTTGGATTGCACGGCCCGGGTGGTTAATGTTGCCCACAATCGGTCGGAGAAATACGAGAAGTTGAGTAAACACAGTTCATCTAACACTTGGAAGATTGAGGTCGAGGTGACGGGTGCCTTACACGCTGAATTGATCCTCAACCTGGAACAACTAACCGAAGTCACACCATGCACAGAGCGATCAGAAATAGACGCCACTACCAACAAGAACTTACCGCTTGACAATTATAAACAGAGTTTCGGTAAGTACCTGCGTCCGGGAACCGATATTGTTTATATCGGCCCTACGTCAGGAGTAGACGGCTACATGACTTTGGTCATGAACCCGCCTCCCCCTAAACCATCCATTGAAGGCGGTTGAGGACCGCGGGTCTTGATCTCTGACCGGGAGTCGGAACCAACATGTGGATAGTAGTTGAGTTGAGTACAGCCTTTTTTGCCGTAGGGCTGTTTTTTTTTGAGGAAAATGTTAGAATATATAAGAATGTATGAAGCGAATTATGATGTAACAACACGTTCCCGCAGGAGGGGAAAATAATTGTGTATGAGCTAACAGTTAAATCAGGCTTTGCTGCCGCGCACCGGCTGAGAAACTATCAGGGGAAGTGTACTCAGCTCCATGGTCATACATGGGAGATTGAGGTCAAGGTCCGGGGAGAGAAGCTGGACCAGGCCGGCATGCTGATGGATTTTGCTGAACTGAAGCGGATCTTACGGGAAGCAAGCGAGGAACTGGACCACACGTGTTTAAACGATCTTGAGGTGTTTGCTGATACTTCTCCCACTGCCCTCAACCCTACCGCCGAGAACCTGGCCTGGTATCTTTATCAGCGGCTGGCTGCTGTGTTGAGCCGCGACTATCCCCAGCTCAAACTGCGGTCAGTGACGATCTGGGAGTCCCCGGTTACAGCCGCCTGTTATGGGGAGGCCCTGGAATGAACAGTTTAATTTTGCTCTCCGGCGGTTTGGATTCAGCAGTTTCTTTAGGTATTGCCGTAGATAAGACGCAAGTGAAATTGGCCTTGACTTTCGACTACGGACAGCGGGCCGCTGCCCGTGAGATAATAGCGGCGAAAAATCTAGCAGAATACTATCAGCTGCCGCACCGGGTGCTCACCTTCCCCTGGCTGGGGGAGATCACCAAAACTGCTCTGGTTGATCCCCTGGTGGAACTGCCCGAACTCGCTGCGGCTGATTTTGAGCGTCCTGACCGCCTGCAGGAAACTGCGGACGCGGTCTGGGTGCCCAACCGCAACGGGGTATTTATCAACGCTGCGGCTTGCCTGGCGGAAGCGATAGATTGTGAGTTGATCATCTGTGGTTTTAACGCTGAGGAAGCAGCTACGTTTCCCGATAATACCGCGGCATTTGTGGTAGCGATCAACCAGAGTTTAGCTTTTTCCACGCGCGGTCGAGTCAAGGTGACCAGCTTTGTCCAGGATCTGACCAAGGTGGAAATAATCAAGGTGGGCCGGGACCTGGGCGTTCCTTTAAAATATATTTGGAGCTGTTACCGAGGTGAGTCGGCCATGTGTGGACACTGTGAAAGCTGCCAGCGCCTGTGGCGCGCCTGTATCGCTGCGGGCTATGTACCCGCTGAACTTTTCAACTTCAGGAGAGATGACCGGTGAAACACTTGTACATTGACCAGGAAATTAAATACGATGGACGGCAGCTCCATTCCCTGTGGGCTTTTCGGACGTTTGGTCTGCATGGAGACAGCATTGTCGCCTGGCAAGGACCGTGCGCGGTCCAATTGACGGAAATGGTTGACCAGGAGGATGTCCGGCAGAACGCGCCGATTTTCAGCCAGGCCATGCTGCATTTTATCGTTGAGCACTTTCACCGCGATCTGGAAAAAGCGGTCTGGCAGCAGCGTTTGTTGATCGCCCTGATCGGCGAACGGCTTAACGAAAAATGTTCGGGTCAGGTTAAACGACACGGTGATGACCTGTACCTGGGCGACCGGAAGCTGTCGGTTTCCATCGCGACCCTTTCGCCAGTATCAGCTCTGATCCACGTGGGATTAAACGTAAGCAGCGAGGGGACGCCGGTGCCGACGGTCAGTCTGCCCGAGTTGGGGGTTGGAGACATTAAAGAATTTGCGGAGACGATTTTACAAGATTACGTCCGCGAGGTTGAAGGTGTCAACTACGCCCGCTGCAAGGTCAGGGGTGTGGACTAGATGTTGGCCCCCGTCGTCGAAATCATGTCATCAATCCAGGGCGAAGGCCTCTTGGTCGGCTGCCGGCAAATTTTTATCCGGCTGGCTGGCTGCAATCTGCGCTGCACTTATTGTGATACCACAGACAGTTTAACTCCACCAGCGGTTTGTCGGGTGGAATTAACGCCAGGCCAGCGTGATTTTCTCGAAGTGCCTAACCTGCTATCTGTAGAACGGGTAGTCGAACTGGTCAAGCATTTTCCAGTGCAGCGGCACCACTCGGTAAGCCTGACCGGCGGAGAACCCCTGCTGCATGTGGATTTTTTAAAGCTCCTGTTACCCCAACTACGTGTTCTGGGGACTCGCTTATTTTTAGAGACCAATGGAACGTTGGCCGACGCCTTAACTGAGGTGCGTTACTGGTTTGATTATATTAGCATGGACATTAAACTGCCCGGTCAGACCAGCGGAGAGCTTTGGACAGAGCATGACGAGTTTCTCCGGGTGGCCCTTGATTTACCGTCAGGCCGGTCCGGCGAAGGGGTTTACGTCAAAATTGTGATTACGCCAGATACCACACTGGCTGAATTTGACCAGGCTGTTGCGTTAATTGCTAATCACGACCGGAATATCCCGCTGATCCTGCAGCCAGTGACGCCAACTGGCCACGTTGAGGCTGCACCGAGTCCGAAAGCCATGCTCGATTGGCAGGAGCGCGCGGCACAGTGGCTGCATCAGGTCAGGGTTATCCCTCAGTTACATAAGATATTGAGGCAATTATGACGGAAAACATATTGAAGGGACTGACAGAATATGGATCTGGCAAAAATTGAACAGGGGGTTCGCATGATCCTGGAGGCAATTGGTGAAAATCCTGAACGTGAGGGATTACGCAATACACCGGCCAGGGTAGCGCGGATGTACCAGGAGATTTTCCACGGTTTGCAGGAAGATCCCCGTGACCACCTGGAAATTCTCTTTACCGAAGAACACGAAGAGATGGTACTGGTTAAGGATATACCCCTGTACTCGATGTGCGAGCACCACCTGGTTCCTTTCTATGGGAAAGCACATGTGGCTTACATTCCCCGGAAGGGTCGCATTACCGGTTTAAGCAAACTGGCCCGGGTGGTTGAGGGATATGCGAAGCGGCCGCAGCTCCAGGAAAGATTGACCTCACAGATTGCCGATGCCATCATGGAGAGAGTGCAGCCGCGGGGCGTGGTGGTGGTAATTGAGGCCGAACACATGTGCATGACCATGCGGGGGATCCGTAAACCCGGTTCAAAAACTTTGACTTCGGCTGTGCGCGGGGTCTTCCAGACAAGTGAGGCGACGCGGGCGGAGGCCTTTGCCCTGATCAAAGGTAGTTAACGGTTGGTTGATGATGTTGTGAAAGCGAGGGATGGGTTTTGACAGAGAGACCTGGTAAACTGGAATTGATCGCCACCAAGACTGTACCGGCAAATAACGATTTATACAAAATTGTTGATTTTCTTAATAAAACCCTCAAAGACAAAAACATCATGTTTGGCTTGACGAAAAACACCCAGGAGGAGACGATGACCATCTCGGTCTACGAGACTTAGCTTAGGGCGGTTCTCGCTGATTATTGATAATGGCCGGGCATTCCTGACAAACTAGGTGAGAGGTGCTATACATGCAGTCGTTGAGAAACATCTTGAAAGAATTCATCAGCATTGTCGTGGTGGCCTACCTGTTATCACTGGTCCTGAAGACTTTTGTTATTGAGGCAAGGGTTATACCAACGGGGTCAATGCTGCCAACTATTCAACTTCAGGACCGGGTGCTGGTGAATAAGTTTATCTATCGCTTTCAACCGCCGAAAAGATTTGATGTGATCGTATTTGAACCACCGGCAGAAACGAGACAGCATGAGGACTTTATCAAGCGGGTCATTGGACTGCCGGGTGAGACAGTTGAGGTTAAGAAGGGCAAGGTGTTTATCAACGGCCAACCTCTGGATGAGCCATATATTATGGAGAAACCTAATTACCAATTCGGACCAGTCGAGGTTCCACCAAACGCTCTCTTTGTGATGGGAGACAACCGCAACCACAGTTTTGATAGCCACCTGTGGGAGGGTTGGCTGACCATTGACCACGTGAAGGGCAAGGCGTTCTACACCTACTGGCCGTTATCCCGGCTGGGAAAACTCAAATGACGATTTGGAGGCCTGATATGCGTATACTTCTAACAAATGACGACGGAATATATGCCCCGGGGATTAAAGCACTGGCCCGAGCTCTGGAAGGGTTGGGTGAACTGATCGTTGCTGCTCCTGACCGGGAAAGGAGTGCTACCGGGCACAGTATTACTGTGTTTCACCCAATTCGGGTTGATCGAACCAATATACCGGAGACAACTGCCCGGGGATGGATCGTGGAAGGAACACCAGCTGATTGCGTTAAACTGGCAATCTGTGCTTTGCTGGACGAACCGCCTGACCTGGTTGTCTCGGGGATCAATCGCGGCCCAAATCTGGGGACGGATGTGCTGTATTCTGGAACAGTGTCAGCCGCAGTGGAAGGGATCATCCTGGGGGTCCCAGCAATAGCGGTTTCATTGACCACTTACGACTATGATGCCGATTATTCTTTTGCTGCTTCTTTTACCCGTCGGTTGTGTGAGGAGTATTCGCGCCAGGGTTTAACCCCAGACACCTTACTGAACGTGAATATCCCGCCACTGGACGAGGAGAGTGTCGCCGGTGTTAAAGTAACTAAACTGGGGGTTAGGCGTTACGAGAATGTTTTTGAAGAGCGCAAGGACCCGCGCGGTAAGAGTTACTACTGGCTTGCTGGCGACGTGATTGACGATCTGGAGGATCCTGATAGTGATGTGGTAGCCATCCATGAAAACAAGGTTTCAATCACACCGATCCATTTTGATCTAACAAACTATGCGATTATGGAAGACATTCAGCGGCGCTTGAGCGGGATGCTGCGCTAATAACACCAAATGATCTCACCTTGACGTCAGGAACGAAGATTGGTAAAGTATTGCCCAGGAGTGTTTCACGAATAGAAACGTATAGGTTTTGGGCGTAATTGATAAAATAGTATCAATTTGAAAGAGGAGTTTCCAATTTTCTGGCTAAATATATATATTTGTATGTTTTGGCAGAGCATTGGAAATAACCAATAAATCAGAATTATCCGAAGGAGGCGGAGTAGATTGAAAGTATATCAAGCAGGTAAGATACGCAATGTTGGTCTGGTGGCCCACGGTGGGGCGGGGAAAACTTCTCTGACCGAAGCCATGCTGTATAATGCCGGTCACACTACCCGGCTGGGCAGAGTAGAGGATGGAACCACGGTAACCGATTTTCATCCCGAGGAGATCAAACGGAAGATTACCATCAATGCCACCCTGGCCCCTTGTGAATGGAAAGACCATAAACTCAACCTGCTCGATACCCCTGGTTTCTCAGATTTCATCGGGGAAGTCAAAGGAACCATGCGGGTGGTTGACGGACTGATCGTGGTGCTTGACGCCGTAGCCGGGGTTGAGGTCATGACGCAGATCGTATGGGAAGACGCGGTGGCCGCCAATATTCCGCGGATCGCTTTTGTTAATAAAATGGACCGTGAAAACGCCAATTTCTTACGGGTTGTGGACCAGATGAAGGAAGCTTTTGGCTCTCACATAGTGCCAATCCAACTACCAATCGGCGCCGAAGCCAACTTTAAAGGCGTGGTTGACCTGCTAAAAATGAAAGCCTATTACTTTGAAGGTGGCAAAGTGCAAGAAAAGGATATCCCTGCCGATTTAGCTGATGAAGCAGCCACTTACCGGGATACACTGGTTGAGGCCGCGGCTGAGGCAGATGATGAACTGCTGACCAAGTACCTGGAAGGAGAAGAACTCACGCCGGAAGAAGTGGTTACTGGTTTGCGCTCAGCTGTGCGGCAGGGTCTGGTAGTCCCGGTTGTTTGCGGCTCGGCGACCAAAAACATCGGGGTTCAACCTTTAATGGATCTTATCATCGATTGTCTCCCGTCACCTCTTGATCGGGCGGAAGGGGATCCGGAAAACGCGCCGCTAGCAGCATTGATCTTCAAAACGATTGCCGACCCGTATGTAGGTAAGCTCAGCTTTTTCCGCGTGTACGGCGGTGTCTTAAAGTCAGATTCCTATATATATAATGCTAACAAGGAAAAAGAAGAAAAGATCGGTCAGATTTTAATCATGCGCGGGAAGAACCAGGAGCCGGTTCCCGAAGTCAGAGCGGGAGATATCGCGGCGATTGCTAAACTCCAAGAGTCTTCGACTGGTGACACCCTGACCCGCAAGGATAAACCAGTTATTCTGGAAGGGATTAAGTTCCCTAACCCTACACTGTCTGTGGCTATTGAGCCCAAGAGTAAAGGTGATGAAGATAAGTTGGGTACCGCGGTAGCCCGGCTGATGGAAGAAGACCCAACACTGCGCATGGAAAAAAATACGGAGACCAAAGAGACTTTGCTGACCGGTATGGGTGAAATGCATCTTGATATTATCATGGAAAGACTGCAGCGTAAGTTTGGGGTCGAAGTCAATGTTCGTGAACCGAAAGTCCCCTACCGGGAGACGATTCGTGCCAGCGTCAAGGTGGAAGGTAAGCACAAGAAACAAACCGGTGGACACGGCCAGTACGGCCATGTTTGGTTAGCGTTGGAACCGCTTTACGATAAAGACTTTGAATTTACCGAAGAAATTTTCGGCGGGGCAGTGCCGAGACAATACTTCCCCGCGGTGGAAAAAGGTGTGCGCGAAGCCATGGCCGAGGGCGTCCTGGCTGGCTATCCGGTGACTGGAGTCAAGGTTACGCTATATGATGGCTCCTACCATACAGTTGACTCTTCCGAAATGGCCTTCAAGCTTGCAGCGATCCTTGCTTTCCGTAAAGGCTGCGAACAGGCTAAACCCGTCTTGCTGGAGCCAATCATGAACGTGGAAGTGACCGTGCCGGACGAGTTCATGGGCGACATCATCGGCGACTTGAACGGGAAGCGCGGACGGATCCTGGGGATGGAGCCTCAGGGAAAACTGCAGGTTATCCGCGCCCAGGTGCCGCTGGCCGAAATGATGCGGTACGCGATTGATTTGAAGTCGATTACCCAGGGCCGGGGTACGTATAAGATGGAGTTTGCCAACTACGAAGAGGTGCCGGCCAATATCGCCGAGAAGATTATTGCGGCTAAAAAGGCTGAGAATAAGGATTGAGTTTCTACTAAGTCTTGATAAGGCAAAAATTTATGGACCGCCTTAGTTTTCGTCGGCGGTCCTTATAATCTTCGTCGTGGACAGCCAGGGGAAGATTTTACTGGTACAAAAGGCGATGTTTGCTTTGGGAGCTGTCCACACCATTAATTTTGTCCATTTATGACATTTTTATTCTACTTGCCGCTAAGATTGCTGTTAATTTATTCTTCAATTACGAGATTGGCCAGATCCAGGAAATTTCATTCTATGGGGCGTAGACACTATCAGTCACCTTTTTGAACACCGTTAAATATTATACAGTGAACAAAAGGTGAGGAGGAGATAATTAGTGCTCTACGCAAGTCGATATTTGCGACTTATGTCCCCCTTTATGGTTGGGCCGGATGTGCGCCAACTTCAGGAGCGATTACAAGAACTGGGTTTTTATCGTGGCCCCCTTGATGGGGTCTTCGGACCAGCGACAGAGACGGCGGTTAGAGCTTTCCAGACTGAGGCTGGGCTAACCGTAGACGGAATCGTCGGTCCAACAACCTGGAATGCTTTGGGGATTGACCGGATTCCTTCCGCTCGAGGGAATCGGCGAATCTCTATCGACACCGAAAAAAAGAACCTGACCCTGAGGGAAGGAAATCGCCTTATTCGCACTTACCCTGTGGCGGTCGGGCGACCGGAAACGCCAACTCCCCTGGGCAACTGGGTAATCACGGAAAAACAGCTTAATCCCGGCGGCCCGTTTGGTGCCCGTTGGATGCGCCTGTCAATCCCGTGGGGGGGATACGGGATTCATGGCACCAATAACCCCAGTTCGATCGGTATGGCGGCCAGTCACGGCTGTGTCCGTATGTTTAATGAAGATGTCATTGAACTTTACGATCTGGTAGACATTGGGACCCCAGTGCGGATCATCGGTCGAGTCTTTACTGGGCGGATCCTGCGGGTCGGTGACCGTGGGTCTGATGTTCTGGAGGTGCAAAGAAGGTTACAGATTCTTGGGTATTATGATGGTGACCTTGATGGGGTATACGGTCCACAAACACAGCAAGCGGTTATCGACTTCCAACGTGATCATAACTTAGAGCCGGATGGTATTGTTGGTCCAAGAACCTACGAGGAACTACAAAAAGCCTTTGACGTTGTTCTGGGCAATCGACAACCTTAACATATTGGCCCGCCTGAATAAGCATAATCAGGCGGGCCTAATTCATAACAAATTGTTTTAAACTTCCTTGATGGCTTCAGTGGGACACCCTTCGATAGCCTCGCGGGCACTGCTTTCCTGTGCTGCAGGCACAGGATCTACCTTGGCGTGAGCCTTACCGTTTCCGTCCCAATCAAAAACATCCGGGCAAGTATCAATACACAGGCCACATTCAATGCACAATTCCGGGTCAACGGCAACCTTCATTATCTCTACCTCCTCAGGAGAAATTCTCGTCTTAGTTTGTTTCAACCTGATTGATATTATGTACTTCTCGGGTTGGGACAAGCCAATTTATAGCTGATGTGTCCCTCTTGACAGTAAACTTGAGTAAGCTTACTATGAGGATAAATTATATAAATTGCATGCGGAAGAGGAATGGAGTGACAAGAGGATGTTGGAGGCTTTTTTGATTCTCGGTCTGATGCTGGTCTTGGGGATCGTGGGACGAAATGATCTGGTTGCCATCGGCGCTGGTATCGTTTTACTTTTAAAACTTGCACAGGCCGAGCCGTTCTTCCCCTGGCTAGAAAAATACAGCCTTAAGTTAGGGATTATTATGCTAATTATCGCTGTAATGACACCTATTGCCCAGGGGAAGATCCGGCTCAGCGATATTTTACAGACCATGAAGAACCCGGTGGGGGTGCTGGCCATTCTGGCTGGTATCCTGGCGGCTTACATGGGCAAACGGGGAGTGACTTTGCTCACCGATCGTCCTCAAGTGATCACCGGTGTTTTAGTTGGGACCATCATCGGAGTTGCTTTCTTCCGGGGTGTGCCAGTCGGTCCGTTAATTGCGGCTGGAATGGTTGCTTTATTAATCAGGTAAGGGGTGATTTTATAAATGAAAGCTTTATTTACCTTGACTCCGGCGGAGGCCAAGCGGTTGATTGCCAAAGGCGTTTCCCAACTGCCGGTGGTGCAATCGGCCTTGCAAAATGGTCGGATCGGTATCGCGGGAGGAACTACCAATGCCTATATTGTCGAAGAACTTTTAGGTGTAACGATCAGCAAGGAGCGCTACACGGCTGGAGTGATCACCCAGGGACGGCAGTGTTTGACTCCTGCGGCAGAGCGCATTGCCCCGTATGTTCTGGTTCGCGGCAAGGTCAGCGATCAACCCTGGGACAAGGCCATCGAAGAGTTTAGCGGCTCAGATGTCTTTATTAAAGGTGCCAATGCCATCGACAGCGAAGGAAATGTAGGTATCCTTATGGCCAACCCAACCGGCGGCACGATTGGTCGTATGATCGGGCTAATCGCATCCCGCGGTTGCCAGTTAGTCATCCCGGTTGGGCTAGAAAAAATGATTCCATCAGTACGGGCGGCGGCTCAGGCAGCCGGCATCCAACACTTTGACTACCACTTTGGTAAACCCGTCGGTTTCATGCCGTTAATGATGGGAACGGTGGTGACCGAAATCGAAGCCCTCAAGTTGGTTACCAACGTGAAGGCCACTTGTATCGGGGCTGGCGGTGTTGGAGGTTCTGAAGGAGCCACAGTGCTGGCTGTCGAGGGAAGTGAAGCAGAGGTTAAAGCAACGATGGAACTGGTGCGCCTACTCAAGCGAGAGAAGCCTATTCCAGCTTTAAAGCAAGCCTGTACCGACTGCAAGGAACCATGCCACTGGACTAAAAAAACGCAGTAAGCGGTCAGAAGCACATAACAAAGCTGGTGAAGGCAATATCATACAAATTAATGTGGAGGTGCACCTGGTGGCAAACTTCTTACGTGTCAACATGTCGAATGGTTCTGTGACCGCTGAACCTTGCCCGGAGCACTATAACCTGCTTGGTGGCCGGGGGCTGACATCCCAGCTTATCTTCGAAGAAGTCGATCCCACTACTTATCCTCTAGGGGATGGCAATAAAATGGTGATTGCTCCCGGTTTATTGACCGGCACTACCGCCCCTTCCTCTGGCCGCCTTTCGATCGGGGCCAAGAGCCCTCTGACCGGTGGGATCAAGGAGAGTAACGCTGGGGGAACGGCTGCGCGGAAACTGGCGCGCCTCGGTATTAAAGCCATAATTCTTGAGGGCCGGGCAAAAGTTGGGGAATGGTTTGTCCTCAAGGTGTCCAGTGTCGGAGCAGAACTGTTGCCGGCAGGTGACTTGGTTGGCCTGGGCAACTACGCCACGGTAGATAAGCTGCGCACCCGCTTTGGCGAGAAAGTCGGGCTGATTTCCATTGGCCCAGCGGGTGAAAAACTGATGGCGGCGGCCAGTGTTGCGGTGACTGATCCAGACGGACGGCCGTCACGCCACTGCGGCCGGGGTGGGATGGGAGCAGTTATGGGTTCCAAGGGCCTTAAGGCTGTTGTCATTGATGACGCTGAGGCACACGAAACCCTGCTTGACCTGGTCGACCCGAGCGGTTTTAATGAAATTGCACGCAGATGGTCCAAGACCCTGAGCGAAACCAGGAAGGGTTTAACCAACTTTGGTACAGCCAGTTTAGTCAAACCGATCAGTGCCGTCGGCGGTCTACCTACCCGTAATTTCAGCCGCGGAACGTTTGAGGGGGCAGATAACATCAATGGCGAGGTCCTGGCGGAACGAGCCAAGGCCCGCGGAGGAAAAACCGGTCATGCTTGTTCACCGGGGTGTGTGATCCGGTGTTCCAACGTTTACCATGACCAAAACGGACAGTATCTAACCTCTGGCCTCGAGTACGAGACAATCGTTTTGCTCGGCGCAAATTGTGAAATTGATGATTTAGATGCTATTGCCGAACTAGACCGCCTGTGTGATGATTATGGATTGGATACCATGGAAATGGGTCACACCATGGCGGTGGCAATGGAAGCCGGTCTGCTGCCGTTTGGCGATGTGAACAGAGTTAAGGAACTGCTGGGTGAGATCGCTAGTGGGACGGTATTGGGGCGTATTCTTGGTCAGGGCGCCGCGGTGACGGGGCGGGTTTTCAACGTTGCCCGCGTACCGGTGGTTAAGGGACAAGGGATGGCCGCCTACGATCCACGGGCTTTGAAGGGAACCGGTATAACTTATGCTACTTCCCCCATGGGGGCGGATCATACCGCAGGAAACTGTTTGCCCGGCCGCGGCGGGGTAGACCCGAATAAGCGAGAGGGGCAGGTTAAAGTATCGCGCGAACTGCAAATCATGTCAACCGTCATCGACGCACTAGGGCTATGCCTATTCGTCGGTCCGCTACCCGACAGTATGGAAATGATTGCCCAGTTGTTGAGTAAGGCCAGAGGAACAGAAGTAACAGTTGCCGATTTATTATCCCTTGGGCAAAACATCCTGCGGACAGAGATCGCCTTTAACCGTCGAGCTGGCCTGACCAGCACGGATGACCGTTTGCCGGTCTTCTTCCGTCAGGAAAAACTGGCGCCGTATGAACTGGTCTTTGACGTGAGTGATGAAGAGTTGGATGAGGTCCTCAATTTCTAATTTAAAGGGGAATGCCAATGGAGGTTATAGTAAAAGCCGATGCCACGATCAGACAACGCATCCCAAATTATCCAGGCGAGAGCGGAATGAGGTTGAGTCTGTCCCAGCCAGCCACGGTACTCGATTTATTGGCGCTATTAGCTATTCCCCCGCAAGAGGTTGGTTTGGTGCTGATTAACGGTACCTTCAGCCAGAAGGAGACCGCGCTCCAGCCCAACGACGTGGTCCAGTTGTTTTCTTTTATTGAAGGCGGTTGATAGACTTTATTTTCAACTGCTGTTTAGGTAATCTGCAGGTAACTAAAAGAGGTAAGCCTGGTTTGCCGGCTTACCTCTTCAATTTATGAAGATTATTTATCTTGTTGGACGAACTTCGGACTGTGCCCCGGGTCAGTTGCCACTTCACGGCCCAGTGAGGTGATCAGGCTATGCAAACAACCGCGGCAGTTATCTGGTTCCTCGTTGACACAAATCTTGTTGGGATAGATTTCATATAGCGGCCGGTAAGCGGCCGGGGTGACGTTTGGCATAATCACGTTAGCCCCGCAACGTAGAGCAAGTTCGCGCCCTCTGGGGTGAATCGAGCCTAGGGCTGTGGTGGCCGGCAGGTGAGTGTAAGGCATAAGCAGGCGAGTAACGGCCAGCACTTTTAATGTTAGCTCAACTGTTCCGCCAGGGTATGTGCCTAAAGGAGTGTGGCTGTGGGGGACAAATGGACTTATACCAGCCATTTCGACGTCTAACTCTTTCAAGAGCAGAATGTCATCCGCCAGTGTTTCCAGGGTTTGACCAGGCAGACCGACCATGTTTCCGGAGCCAACCTGATAGCCAAGCTCACGTAACCATTGTAAACACCTGAGACGGTTTTCATAAAGAAGGTCAGGGTGCAGTTGACGGTAGAGATCAGGGTCGGCGGTTTCGTGTTTAAGCAAGTAACGATCCGCGCCGGCCTCACGCATGATGGCGTATTCTGCGTATGAACGTTCCCCGACGCTCACCGTTACCGCCACTTCGCCCAGTTCTTTGATCCGCTTAATTATGCTGGCGAGCGTTTTTGCCGTGTACCGAAAGTCTTCACCAGACTGCAACACAATGGTCCGGTATCCCAGGTCGCCAACAGCATGTCTGGCAATGGAGATAATCTCATCCTCACTGAGCCGGTACCGGGTCAAATGATGGTTATCCTTTCTCAGACCGCAGTAAAAACAATTGCGGCAGCAATAATTGGAAAACTCGATAATCCCGCGCAGGTGGACCTGATTGCCCATAAAACGAACCCGTACCCGATCCGCCGCACAAAAAAGAGCCTCCAGCTGGTCAGGCTCCGTCAGGCTGAGGAGCTGCACAATCTCCTCCCGCTTCAGTTGATGATTTTGTTCCGCCCGGTTGATCAGTTCACCGATCATCTTACAACCTCCCCCTAAGCTAATTGTAAAAGATTTGCTCCCGCTGAGCAATGCTAATATAGTTGACAATAGTCAATTTAACATAGTAAGCTATAAATATAAAGTCCGATAAAGATACTCGGATATGGAAAGGGTGTTTTTTAATGCGGTTAGCCAACAATATAACCGAACTGATTGGTCAAACACCAATGGTTAAACTAAATCGCCTGGTGGGGCAGGAAGATGCTGAGGTGCTGGTAAAATTAGAATTTTTCAATCCGGCCGGCAGCGTTAAAGACCGCATCGCCTTGAGCATGATTGAAGATGCCGAACAGAGAGGGATACTGCGGCCAGGAATGACGATTGTTGAACCGACCAGCGGCAATACCGGGATCGGGCTGGCTATGATCGCTGCGGCCAAAGGTTATAAACTGATTCTCGTGATGCCTGAAACAATGAGCGTGGAACGGCGCAAACTCTTGAAGGCTTTTGGTGCCGATTTTGTCTTGACTCCTGGGACTGAGGGGATGGGTGGAGCAGTGAGAAAAGCCGAGGAACTGCTGGATGAAAACCCTGGCTACTTCATGCCGCAACAGTTTGACAACCCCGCCAACCCGGCCGCGCACCGGCAGACAACCGCCCAGGAGATATTGACCCAGACCCAAGGACAACTTGATGCCTTTGTTGCCGGAGTAGGGAGTGGGGGGACTTTGACCGGGGTGGGTGAAGTTCTGAAAGAACACTTACCCCAGATAAAGGTGGTCGCGGTGGAACCGGCCGCCTCTGCGGTTTTAGCTGGCGGCAAGCCGGGAATCCATAAGATCCAGGGAATTGGTGCTGGTTTTATCCCTCGGGTCCTCAAGACCGAATTGATTGATGAAATCATCGGCGTGACCAATGAAGATGCTTTTATGACTGCCCGGCGGTTGGCCAAAGAAGAAGGGATTCTGGTGGGGATTTCCAGTGGCGCGGCTGTCTTTGCTGCCATAGGACTGGCGAAAGAGTTAGGTAAAGGTAAACGGGTGGTGGTGATCGCCCCGGATACCGGTGAAAGATATTTAAGTTCTGAACTGTTTGAGGCTGACTAAACTGGGGGTGATGAAATGAGGCTGTCAACCAAAGGTCGCTACGGGTTACGAGCAATGCTTGATCTGGCGCAGCACGTTGGCGAGGGGCCAATTTCCCTGAAGAGCATCGCTGAACGTCAGGATATTTCTGAACATTATCTAGAACAGTTATTTGCTGTGTTGCGCAAGGCCGACCTGGTTAAAAGCATTCGCGGTGCCCAGGGAGGATATGTTTTGGCCAAGCTCCCGGCCGAGATTACGGTTGGCGATATTATCAGAGCCCTGGAAGGACCAATCGCACCAGTTGAGTGTGTCAGTGAAGACAATCCAGATGTCTGCCGGCGGGAAGACTACTGTGTGACGCGGATCATCTGGGAAAAACTGCGCGATAGCATGATCGCGGTCCTGGACTCTTACACCCTGGAGGACTTGTGTCACGAAGCGGAGCGACTTAATCACGCTAATCGTGCTTATATGTACTATATTTAAAAGTGGTAGATTAGCGCAAAACCCCTCAACACTTGAGGGGTTTATCTATTATTAGTTAGTGAACTCTCTTTTTGCCCATCCGCAACACAATTTCCGCCAGCATCCGCTTTTCCTCATCGGTGGCAGTTTGCCAGATTTCATTCATTAAAGACTCTTCTACGGAATCGGGCTTAACGAAACGGCTCATTAGGTTGCCGACACTGACCAGTCCTTTAACCATCATCTCTTCTGATAATCCATGCTTTAGTCCATCACGGATGTTTTGCGCTAATTCTTCTGGGAAGTTACTTATTGTATCTCTGCCCATTCCCATCACCTCCTCTCAAAGTGTGTTTATAGTATGCCCCGAAGTGCACGGAATTACCACTAGACCCTTGCCCGGTCTTTCTTTTATAATCGTATAGGGGTGAGATGAAATGTTTGTAAACCGCAAAATGCTAAAGAATCTGGACTCTACCTTTGCGATATGCGTTGCTTTGGTCCTGGTGATAAGTCTGGTTGTTCTCAGCAGTGCTTCTGGCAGTATGGCCGAGATTAACAAGCTGAGCAGATGGCATTTTGTTGAGCGACAGGCCATCTGGATCGGCTTAGGTTTGCTCTGCATTTATTTTATGCTGTTTGTTGATTATACCATCCTCCCTCGTTATGTTAAATATCTATACGGGATTAATATCGTTTTACTCCTGGCGGTTTTTGTCATGGGAAAAGTGGCAAAAGGAGCAAAACTCTGGGTTTCTATCGGTGGATTTCAGTTTCAACCGGCGGAGTTTGCCAAGTTGCTTATCATTATCACCTTTGCCGAATTTTTGGTCAAACGGCAGGGTAAGCTGAATACCTGGCGTGAACTGCTTCCTGCCTTCATACACGTAGGCATCCCCTTGCTGCTGGTTTTAGCCCAGCCTGACCTGGGAACATCCCTGGTTTTTATTGCCATTATGTTTGGCATGTTGTATATTGCTGGGGCTCGTCCGAGCTTGCTGCTTATTTTAATCTTCAGTGGTTTGCTGGTGGTTACCCTGGCCCTGGTTGGTCACTTTAAATTCGGCCTTCCTCTGCCATTGGATGAGTATCAAAAGTACAGGTTGATCGTCTTTCTTAACCCGTATAACGACGGCCACGGCGGTCGGGGAGCCGGATGGAATATGATCCAGTCCCTGGTAGCCATTGGTTCAGGCGGGCTGTTTGGTAAGGGGCTTTTTAAAGGGACGCAGGGGCAGTTAAATTTCTTGCCTGAACACCATACAGATTTCATTTTCTCGGTGGTCGGCGAAGAACTGGGATTTCTTGGGGCGGCCGTGCTCCTGGTACTTTACTTCTTAATCATTTACCGAGCACTCAGGATTGCCATTGAGTCTAAAGACCTATTCGGGACCTTTATCGCGGTTGGAGTAGCTTCAATGTGGGGGTTCCACATCTTGGAAAATATTGGGATGGCCATCGGGATCATGCCTATCACAGGAATTCCGCTACCTTTCTTAAGCTATGGCGGAAGCTTTATGCTCACCAATCTCCTGGCTGTAGGCTTATTACTCAATATCAACATCCGCCGCCAAAAAGTCATCTTTTAATTAAACATTACATCGCAAAAACCGACATAAATAGACAAAATATTACGGCGCGAGGGTGTTTTTTGCAGGAAAAGCTGGACCAATGTCGAAATATATAGTACCCCTGTACATTCATTAGAAAAATATATAATAAAGGGAGGATAGGATGGGTTGATGGCAAGTTACATGGAAGAGTACAAAAGGAAGTTGGTAACGGCAGATGAGGCGGTCAAGGTTGTCAAGTCCGGGGATTGGGTAGAAATGGGCTGGTGTGTTGGTGCTCCCAACGTTCTGGACAAAGCCCTCGCCAAACGGAAAGACGAATTGACCGACGTTAAACTTCGCGGGGGTGTCCAAATCTGGCCAATGCATTGTATGCAGGCTGACCCTGAAGGTAAGACTTTTACATGGGTAGATTGGCACTTCAGCGGACAGGTTCGTAAGCTCTATGATGCTGGCTTAGCTTATTATGCACCAATTAAGTACTGCGAACTGCCGCGCTACATTCGCCAGGAAGTAGAAGCGGTTGATGTCCTGATGTGCCAGGTGGCGCCGATGGACAAACATGGTTTCTTTAACTTTGGACCGCAGACTTCGCACATGATGGCCCTGGCCGAGCGGGCGAAGGTTATTATCGTTGAAGTTAATGAAAAGATGCCGCGGGTCCTGGGTGGAAGAGAAGAGGCCATCCACATTTCCAGGGTTGACTACATAGTTGAGGGCGACAACGCTGACCTGCCGCAGCTACCAGCAGTGCCACCGACAGAAGTCGATCAGGCTGTGGCTAAGCTTATTGTGGAAGAAATCGTTGATGGCGCGACTATCCAACTGGGGATCGGCGGTATGCCCAACGCTGTAGGGGCGATGATTGCTCAGTCCGACTTGAAGGACTTGGGTGTGCACACGGAAATGTTTGTTGATGCATACGTAGACATGTTCAACGCGGGCAAGATCACCGGGGCAAGAAAAAACATCGACCGCTATAAAATGGTTTTTGCTTTCGCGGCTGGAACTCAAAAGTTGTATGACCTGGTAGACGATAACCCGACGGTTGCTGGCTATCCGGTCGATTATACTAACCATCCATCAACCGTGGCTTTGTTCGATAACTTTGTTTCGATCAATAACGCCATAGAAGTTGACCTGTTCGGTCAGGTCTGTGCTGAGTCAGCTGGATGGCGCCACATCAGCGGCACTGGTGGTCAGCTAGACTTTGTCCAGGGAGCGTATGACTCTAGAGGCGGTAAGAGCTTTATCTGTCTGTCTTCAACCTTCACCGATAAGAACGGCAACATGAAGTCTCGGATTGTTCCGACATTAACCCCAGGTGCTATCACGACCGATCCCCGAACCGCCACTCATTATGTCGTAACTGAATACGGGAAGGCCAACCTGAAGGGACGCTCCACTTGGCAGCGGGCCGAGGCCCTGATCAATATTGCGCACCCGGACCTGCGAGAAGATCTGATCAAAGAAGCTGAAAAGATGAAGATCTGGCGGAAAACCAACAAAATCAGTTAAGTACTAGATGCTATAATGGCCGGTTTGCACCGGTCTTTATTTTTTTACCACCCTATGTTTTGCTAAGCAGGAAATCAGGCTGAAGGTGACGAATTTATATTCTCACCTTCCTGATTATAACTGGTCGGTTCAACGCAACAGCATAAACCGTTAATTTTCGGGGAGGATTAGAAATACACTAGTAATAAGAACAAATCTGAGAACTGGTCAAACGAAGGAGAGTTAAGGTTGAAAGTACGGCTTACTCAGATTCTCTCGGCTCTGATTATTATTACCAGCGCTCTTTTGGCTTATATCCAGCAAAACTACCACCGACCAGTCCGCAATTGGCCTAACCTGGCCTGGGCTGCTGAAGTTGAAGAGGCTCTTTCAGATTCCAACTCCGGTGCCTTTAATTCTATCACCAGCATGATTCCCCCAATTGGCCAAACAACTCCGAAATTGGCCTTGATTCGTTTTGAGGATATTGGGCCTGGCGGTCTTTACAGCAGCAAAGACGATCTAGGCAAACTTCGGGCGGTTATGGATTTCTGTGCGCAGGAAAATGTCCCTTTTCACGTCACCGTCATCCCGCACTTTAAGCGATTAGATAGCAACAATAATTGGCAGGTCAGAAGCCTTGATGACACTGAGCCCGATGAAGAGACCAAACTGTTTATCGCTCTGCTTAAACGGGCTCAGGCTAAAGGAGGCATAATTGGGATGCACGGCTATACCCACCAGTATGGCGACGTACGCCGGCTTGACGGACACCATGATTCTGGGACGGGTAACGAGTTTAATGTCGCCGGGGTTGAGCAGACCACCTGGCCGGATTACGCCGCTGAACGTCTGAACTTGAGTCTCAACGCTTTTCTCAGTCATGGGATCGAACCGGCTTTCTGGGAAACACCACACAATGTTTCGACATCCATGCAAAAAGATGTTTTTCGGTCCTACATCGGTTTGCAGTACGAATCTCTGGAAAAAAAAGACCGCAATCCAGTCTACCTGGAAGGGGATAATCAATACGGCTCACCAACCCTGGGTGCGGTCTATGTGCCGACTCCTTTTTACTATATCAATGGTGCTAATCCGATCGGCAGCATTGACCAGATGTTAGTTCGCCTGAATCATTTTAGCGGTCTGGCCAGCCTGTTTTATCATCCGTTTCTTGAGTTTCCTTTCCTCGAGCCGGTTATCGTCAACAATGAAGTGCAATATGTTGATGGCCTGCCTTTATACCACTATAAAGAGGGTACTCCATCATACCTGCACCGAGTAATCAGCGGCTTTAGGCAAAAAGGCTACCAGTTTGTTTCCATTCATGACGTTGTTCCTTTTACCCCGGCCCACCGGATCAATCTGAGGCCGGCCAGCAACCAGTTTGGCAAATTACTGGTTGGTGATTACGATGGCGATGGCCGCGATGACCTCCTTTATTATGTCCTGAGTTCAGGTGAAATCTATGTGGTGACTACCGACATTCGCCTGCCCAGGAACCGTCCCTCGGCTCCACCCAGGCTATGGTTAAGTAATTGGCCGAAAGGCTTAAATGTCGTCCCGTTGACTGGCGACTTTGACGGCGATGGGGTCAAGGATGTGCTGGCCATTGAACAGGACACCGGCCGCTGGTTCGTTGCCCTGAGCGAGCGGACCCGTTTTGCTAGCCAAGGGGTCTGGCTGGATAACTGGGCCCGGGGTCGGTCATGGACACCCCTGATCGGCGATGTCAACGGTGACGGAAAGGACGACCTACTGGTCCGTGATGCGGAAGGTAGATGGTACACGGCGTTGAGTAATGGTCATACATTTATCCCGCAGCCAGAGCCGTTTACCGGTTTCGTCGGTCGTTCCCTCAAGTGGGTCGTGGGTGACCCGAACGGCGATGGCCAGGATGACTTGATCGGCTACGATCCCTACATAGGAACTGTTGAGGTAGCACTTAGCAGAGGGCGATATTTTTCCACTCCGTCAATCTGGATAAATAACTGGCGCAAGGAAGGGCAACTGCTGGCCGGTGATGTTAACGGGGATCACCGCACGGATCTGGTCATTTTCAGCGACAAGGAAGGCCTATGGTATGTGCTTTCTTCAACTGGTACAGGTTTCCAACCCCGGCCAAGGTCTTTCGGCCCGTGGGCCAGAGGTTTAAACCGGCAAGGGGTCATAGGTGACTTTGACGGCAACCATAAGGCGGACATTGGGGCCTTTAAACCAGGAGAATACCTTGACCTGGGGCTGTCATATCTGAAGTGAATACTTGCTCATTTTCCTCGAGAAATCTCCTCATTAATCATGATTTATGTAAATCTAGACTAAATATATTTTTGTTGTTATAATATCATAAAAAGTTAATCGTGGGCGATGGAGCTTGCCTTTGACTATAAAAGTCATAAAATGCCTTGTTGCTAATAGCTCCTACTCTGACCGTTCCGGTAAGGTAGGAGCTTTTGTATTTATAAGGTTCTTGCTAAACTGGGGGTGATTAATTGGATAATATCAAAGGCGGGCTTTCCTATATATCATGGATAAAATTTTTACGTGAACCAGGGTGTCCTCTATGTACCGCGAGGCAGCACCTTACAAGAAGTTACATTGAAACTTTTCTCCATGAGTATATCAATGATCTAAATGTTCGAGCAAAAATTGATCAGAGCCGAGGTTTTTGTAATGAACATGCCTGGCAGATTCAAAAAATGGAGGAAAACGTTTATCATGACGGAATGAAAAATGGGATTATTTATGAGTATTTAATAGCTCAGCTCATAAGAGAATTAGAAACTTACAGACAACGCGTGGAGCAACCTCAACCAATCAAAACAAGCATATTTCGGCGAAACACGCAAACCAAGATATATGTAGAAATGCTTCGAATTTTTGAGAAGAATGGTAAATGCCCTGTTTGTGAGCATGTAGACTTGTTAGAAGGAATCTACGCCGATGAATTTTTACGCATGATCCGTATTCTTAAAGAGAACGGATTTGACAAAAAACATATTTTTTGTTTGAAACACCTCCTTATGCTGCTTAGACAGTCAGAAAATCCTGAAGACACAAAATATTTACTTGACGATCAATTAAGCAAATTAAACAACTTGCATCATCAACTTAAATATTATTTAAAACATCATAGTTATCTTCATAAACACGAGCCAATTGGAGAAGAAGAAGCAACATCCTGGATCAGGGCTGTAGCTATATTCGCCGGGCATAACGACAGCTAGAGGTTCTTTCCCGAGTAACACACATGAGTGATTCATAAGGTGGTAAAGCGATGGAAACAAAAGCGCAAACACTTATCCGATTAAAAGAAATTTTGAACGAAATCGACTCAGTGTGCGATGAATTTCAGTTGAATACCCTGAAAAAAACCGTACAGAGTGTGAATAACTTTGCCCAGCAAAATCAATATTTGGATATAGCGGTTTTAGGTCAGTTCAAAGCGGGAAAAAGTTCGTTTTTAAACGGGTATCTAAGAAATTCCATACTACCTGTCGGTAATATTCCCGTAACTTCAATTATAACTAGGATAAAATTTGGCCCGGAAGAAAAAGCAATTGTAACCTTTATAGATGGAACAAGCGTAACAATACCGATAGGCGATATAGCGGAATATGTTTCCGAATTGAAAAACCCGGGGAATTGCAAAAATGTATTTTTGGTTGATGTTGAACTGCCTTCATTAAGCGAAGTTAAGGAATTAAGACTGGTGGATACTCCGGGTATAGGAAGTATCTGGAAACACAATACGGAAACAACGAAAGACTGGTTCCCGGAGACGGGTGGGGTGCTTTTTGTAATAAGCGCCGAAAAGCCAATATCTGAAAACGAATTGGGCCTTCTAAAAGAGATTTGCTTATATTCACCGGAAATTGCTGTTGTCATTACAAAGACAGATTTATTTAAAGAGGAACAAATAAAGGAAATTGAATTATTCACTAAAGAAGTGCTCAGAAAAACCTTTGATAGAGATTTTCCCGTATTTCGTTATTCAACCCATTTTAACACTCGCCAGTATAACCAAAAAATTGAACAGGATATATTCCTTCCACTAGCCCGGAATCGGGACGAAATCTATACGAAAATATTGCACCATAAAGTCAGTTCCTTGGTTAGCGACTGTCTTTCCTACTTAAACATTTCCTACCAGGCTTCGTTAAAAAAGGAGTCCGAAAAAGATGAACTTAAGGAAATGATTTTTGATGAGCGTTTGAATTTTCACTTTATTCGGCAGGAGCTTCTGCTGATCATCGGTAGTTATAAAGAAAAAACCCGTGACAATTTTAGGGTCTATTTAGAATCATTCAGAGAGGAGATTGAAAAAAAGATAACTGAAGAATATAAGGCTGTTTTTCCAAACTGGAGAGGCAATCTTTACGCAGTGACCCGTCAGTTCGAGCAGTGGTTGAATCAGGCATTGGCTTTAGAATTAAAGGAAATCTTACTCAAAGAGGCAAAGTCTTTTGAACTATTGAGTGCGGTCAAAAAGCATTTATCATTTTATTTAAAATCATTCCGGGAAAGATTAAGTGAAAATCTGGATCGGGTTCTCGGAGTACAAATGAAACCGGAAAAATGGGAAATAACTGTTGGAAATTTAAACAAGCCGGATATTTCCATCAGCAGGTCTTTTGATTTTCATCTTGATATGTTGTGGTTTCTTTTTCCTATGTTTATATTTAGGAGTGTTTTCCAACGCTTTTTCCGAAACAGGATTCCTTACGAAATAGAAAAGAATCTTCACCGCCTGACCTCGGATTTAAACGAAAAAACCCACAAAGAGATGGATAACTTGATGGCACAAGCCTTGGCCTATATGAACGAAGAGCTGAAAACGATTGAACTGCTGCTGTCAGAAAACCGGGGGGATAGTGCCTATATTTTAAAACGAATGGACAATATTAAAAACAGATTTCAGGAGTTAAATGAACCTGGAAAGGTAAAATAAAAGAGGTGAACGGTGACAAAATGTGCTTTATTCAATTGAGCGATAAGATAAAATGCGATCGTCAGGGAGACAGCAAAACGTAATTTGGTATTGCTTTAGTTTTTCCTCCAGCTTTTGCTCTACCTGGTGAAGATGCTCGTAGTGCTGATCCAGCCACCCTAGTAAAAGCTTGAGGAACTCCCTTTGGTGAACGTCCATTTTACCATTTGACAGCCTGTTTGATTTCATGGAGCTTGCTCTTAGCACGCCCCTTTACAAAATTCTCTACTTCCCGTGCGGATATCTTCCCGTGGTAGTTAAGATGATCCATGTGGGCATCAAGACCACAACAGATTTCCAGGATGTCTTGCATACGACGGCCGGCATGGGTGGTTTGTGTGAAAGAAAGCAGCCGGTTTAAGGCTGCTTAATTCCAAGATATTTTACTAAAGCGTCCTGAAGAATTTGAGAAAAGTTGACGTTCTCTTTTTCCGCGATAGAGTTTAGCCAGGCTGGAATAGTCAGGGTTTTTTTAACAGCTTTGTTCCCATACTTTTTTGAGTACTCATCCAAGTCAACGCTAATAATGCTTACAAAACCGTTCTCATATTCATCAGGAATAATGCTTTTGATGTCTGAAGCTTTTGGTATTGGTTTATTGTTTTCTACTTCTTCCAACAACCAACCTGAAGCTGCGTCAATAGCCATATCCACGGCTTCAGATAAAGTTTCTCCTTCTGTTACACACCCTGGCAAATCAGGGAAAATTACGGTGTATCCGCCTTCTTCACAAGGGTAAAAGCAAGCGGGATAAATTAATTTCACTATAATAACCTCCTTTATTTTTATATTACATCCGTCACAAGATGGGACTTATTTCAGCCCCGCTTGTTTGAGGATGGAGTTTACTGTTTTGGTTTTGAGGTCTTTATTACCATGAAAGGGGATTGATACTTTTCCGGGTTTGGTTGGATGTTTGTAGTAGTAATGAGAGCCCGCAGTGTATGAGTACTCCCAACCATCTTTCTTGATTATGTTCTCTATTTCCCGGAATTTCATTTGTTCATCGTCTCCTTTCTATGATTAAATTATAATACGTGCTATACGTATTGTCAAGAAGAGGTGGTGATAATGGTCAAACTCACACCAAAACAACAAAGATTCGTGGAAGAATACCTGATTGATTTAAACGCCACTGCTGCAGCTATTCGAGCAGGTTACAGTGCAAAAACTGCTCATGAGCAGGGAGCACAGCTATTTAGCATTAGGGAAGCAATCGACAAAGCTATTGCTGAACGTTCAAAGCGTACCGGCATTAACCAGGACAGAGTCATTCGAGAATATGCCAGAATAGGCTTTGCAAAGATAACTGACTTTGTGGAATGGGATGACTTCGGCAGCATTCGTCTAAAACCCAGTTGCGATCTTTCAGAAGATGATGCGGCCGCTATTATTGAGGTTTCAGAAACAGAGATTGAACTACCGTCAGGCGGTACCAAAAGAACCAGGAAAATAAAGTTGCATGGCAAATGTCCAGCTTTAGAGAAACTAGGCAAGCACCTGGGGATGTTTAAGGACAAGGTTGATGTAAACGTGGAAGTCAGCCTGGCTGACCTTCTGAAAAAGGCCTGGGAAGAAACGGAGAATGGATGAACTGGTTAAGGGGATGATGTTTCCGCTCACTCTATTTGACCATACCTTGCTCAGATTCAGTGGCCATTTAGAAAAGGGATTTATTCTTCTCCTGACGAAAAATAAGAGAAAGAAATCTGAGCAAGGAGAAAAGGAAAAGCCTTCGAGTAAGGTTAAACGAGCTGGCAAACTCCCTTACCGAAGACTTCCATAAAACACATCTTGATTGTAACGTATTTAGGCGCTTCAGTAAAGGAATATTTGGCAACATATTTACATATTCTGGGGCAAAAACCGCAGTTTTGCCCCCTATGTGACACAAAAATGGCTGCTCACGGGCAATACCAGCGCAAATTAATCACCGCCGATGGAACCGTAGTCAGAATTCCTATCGCCCGCTACCGTTGCGGTAACTGTCGCCGCACTCACGCCATCCTACCCGATTTCATTGCCCCCTATCGCCATTATTCAATGGAGGTTATTGCCCCGGCGGTTGGGGAAGTGGTTGCTGGTCAGGTACCGCCAGAACGGGTCCAGGGTGGACAAGACATTTCCACAACTTATCAAAGCGAATAGTTTCACTCATCAGAGAAAATTGGTCTTCTCCCTGGCAGCAGTTACGGGCCGCCTTAGATAAACTGCCTCCTGTAGACTCTACGTCGGTACTGGGAGCAGTAAACATCTGGCTGACCATGGACGTGGTCGGCCTCTGGCTGTAGCTAATTCCACATAGTTTGGGCTCCTGGCCATCCTTTAATCGTGGTATGGTGGAAAAAAACACTATATTTTAACAAGGAGATGGTCTGGATGTCAGAAGATAAATACACCCAACAGGACATAGCGCTTGAGCGTTTCGCCCTGATTGCACCCCTGCTTGAACCGGATCTGGAAGCAGCGGAGAAGCGCCGGCGGCGAAATGAGATTCTAGCCCGCGGCAAGATTTCGTCGCGCACCCTGCGCCGTTACCTGCAGCTTTACCGACAACAAGGATTGTCCGGCCTTATGCCCAAAGTCAGATCCGATCAGGGAAAAAGTCGGACGATTGCCCCCGAAATTATCCAGGAAGCAATTAAACTTAAGGCTGAGTTTCCCGAACGGAGTGTCAGCCAGGTTATCGAGATCCTGGAAGGGAAGCAGAAAACCCGTCCGGGAAAGCTTGCCCGGTCGACCCTGAGCAGACACCTGTCGCGCCTGGGCTTAACTAGACAGGAAACCAATCGAACTTTACCTGGTCACCAGCGCTTTCAAAAAGAAAAGCGGAACCGCCTGTGGCAGGCTGACATCAAATATGGACCGTATTTACCCCATCCCGAAAACCCCAAACGAAAGCTCAGGACCTACCTGGTGGCCTTTCTTTATTGATGATGCCACCCGGCTTTTGTGCCACGGGGAGTTTTACCTTGACTAGCGGCTGCCGGCCTTAGAAGATACTTTCCGGAAAGCCATCTTGAAGCGGGGCGTTCCAGACGCGGTTTATGTGGATTATGTGCCCATTCTAATTATGTGGCAGGTAGCCTAATTTGTAGCATGAGCCAAAGATCGGAGTTTAAAAGTGGCCACATAATTTCCATTTTACGAGTTTTAGCTTAGAATAGCTTCAAACATTTGTTAAAGGAGGTTGTTCTAATGCTGGAACGCTATTATGTCCGTCCGGAAACGTGCGATCGTGTTCGAGCCTCGTGGATTGGTGGCCCCATCGAAAGGTACGTTGAGTGGCTTACCGAAAATGGCTATTCCTCTCGATCCGTTCTACGACGTATTCCGCTTTTGATGGAATTTGGAGAATTTACCCGGCAGCACGGGGCGACAAAATTGGAAGAATTGACTGGGTACATTGAAGGGTTCACACTGCATTGGGTCAAAAAACATGGCCAAGGGTGTAAAATCGACCAAGCTCGGAAGAGAGTAGAAGAAGAAGCCCGAAACCCTGTAGAGCAAATGTTATGTTTGGTCATCCCAAGTTTTGGGGACAAGGGTCGAGCGCGCGAGCCATTTCAGGACCTTGCCCCGGGCTTTTTCGATTACCTGCAAAATGAGAGGGGCCTCAAGGAAAGCACCCTCGTCCATTACAGGAGTAATCTTCGCTCCTTCGAAAACTATCTCCAAGAGATCAGCTTACACGAACTCCATACCCTTTCGCCAGTCATCCTAAGCGGTTTTTAACCAATAGCAGCGGATTGTGCAAAACTAGTCTTAGTGTCCGATGCACAGCGTTGCGGGTTTTTCTTTGATATCTCACCGTGAACGAATCGTAGCAAAAGATCTGAGCGACACCGTAGATTGTCCTCGTCTGTATCGCCTCTCGAGCATACCGCGTTCTATCACCTGGGATGAGGTTAACCGCATGCTGGAAACGGTTGACCGCCGGACGCCTCTTGGCAAACGAGACCACGCCATCCTGCTCCTTTTGGTAACCTATGGACTGAGGGCAAGGGAGATCGCAGCTTTAACCCTGGATGATATTGATTGGCGAAGAGAGCGGCTCCGGGTGCCTGAACGGAAGGCCGACCATTCCACGGCATACCCCCTGTCCCCTATCGTGGGGGAGGCGATCCTGGATTATCTCCAACATGGCAGGCCCAAAACTTCCGAACGCCATATCTTTTTCCAAGTAATGGCCCCTTACAGACCCCTGACTTTCTCTGGCGTATCCGATCGCGCATCTCACTACCTACAGAAGGCCGGAATCCCTGTGACTAGGCCAGGACTCACACTCTTTGCCACACATGCGTGCAGCGGCTTGTAGATGCCGATTTTTCCCTAAAAGCCATCGGTGACTACGTGGGTCATCGGAGTGCGAAACCGACGGAAGTTTACGCCAAAGTGGATGTAGAGGCCCTCCGAGAAATCGGCTCCGGCGTGGGGGAGGAGATCCTATGAGATCGACTTGGAACGGCTTCCAAAGTCCTCTGGCAGAAGCAATCCAAAATTTCCTTGCTTACAAGCGTGCCCTTGGACAGAGTTTCTTCAGTGAAGAATACGTTCTCCGCTCATTAGACACCTTTTTGGTCCAACAGAAGGTGCAAACCATCGAAGGGGTCACCGCAGAGCTTGTTTACGATTTCCTGGCCTCCCGACCTCGAAAAAGACCGCGAAGCTACAACCATTTGATCAGTGTCCTTGAACGGTTATTCACCTGGTTGATAAAACACTCTTATTTGACTAACTTTCCTTTGCGCATGCAGACGCGGCGAGAGACCTCGCAGAGGATTCCCTTTCTATTCACGCCCGATATGGCACGGAAGTTGTTGGCTTGTGCAGAGAACCTGACAGATATCAGAATTGCACCCCTCCGGGGTCCTACCTATCGGACCATATTTACTCTGCTATACGGTTTTGGCCTTAGGGTTGGGAAGGTAACCCGGCTCTGTTTATAAAGGATGTTGACTTCGAACGCTCATTGCTGGTCATTCGTCAAACAAAGTTTGCCAAGAGTCGCCTCGTTCCCTTTGGACCTCGCATGCGAACGCTTCTCGGGGAGTATCTTCAGTTACGGGCAAAGAAACACGGATCACTTCTAGCAGAGGTGCCCTTGTTTACCTTCAGTGGCGACCGTCCCATAAACCGCCACACCATCGACCGGGTCTTTCATTCCTTGGTTTCCTAGCTTGGATTGCGAATGCCTCAGGGAGTCTTGCCTCCCCGTGTGCACGATTTGCGGCACTCATTTGCCGTAGGCACCCTGCTCCGTTGGTACCGCGCGAAGATATCGATCCGGGAACGCCCAACTCCATTTAGCAACTTTTTTAGGCCACGTCAGTCCGAATTCAACCGCGGTCTACCTGACCATTACACCCGATTTACTTCTGGAGGCCAACCGTTGTTTTGAGCGGTTTGCGGCCTCTACCCTACAGGAGGTGTCACCATGAATGATGAGAATCTAGGTCGCATCACATATTCTTTTTTCACAGACTACCTTGCAACTCAAAAGGGGTTGCGTCCGGCGTCGATAAAAAGCTATCGAGATACCATTCGGCTCTTCCTCCAATTTGTCTCAGCTAACATGCGGCGTAAAATTACCCGCCTCTCCCTCCAGGATCTGACCTTTGAACGGGTTAAGGAATTCCTTCATTATCTCGAAGAGGATCGCAAAAATCATATTCGAACCCGCAACCACCGCCTTATGGTTTTGCACACCTTCTTCGGTTACATTGCCAGGAGGATTCCCGAGATGCTTTTGATTTCCGAGCAGGTAGCGGCTATACCCATGAAGCGCGTGCCCCCCCTGAAACATCTTTCTTGGAACGAGAAGAGATCTCTACGCTTTTTGCACATTTACCCTCTAAAGGAAGCTATGCGCTACGGGACCGTGCGCTTTTTATGTTTGTTTACAACACGGGTGCCCGTGTTCAGGAGGTTGGCGGACTTACGCGTAGGAGACCTAGACCTTGATGCCTCGCCCCGAGTTAGACTACACGGGAAGGGAGACAAGTGGAGGACCTGTCCTTTATGGGAGGAGACGACCAACCTGCTAAAAACTCTCCTCGGGCAAAAAACCATCAATGCTACACCAGGGGACGCAGTCTTCCTTTCTTAGAATGGAAAGCCTCTTAGTCGATACGGTATTTACAAGATCGTTCGTTGCCATACCGACTCACTTCAAAAGAATAAGAAAGCAGCGCCTCCGCGGCGTGTAAGCCCCCATATGTTCCGGCATACAGCAACCGTGCATTTGTTGGAGTCAGGGGTGGAGGTGAACGTGATTCGCAGTTGGCTTGGACATGTAAGCTTAGATACCACCAATCGTTACGCAGAGATCACTACTCGAATGAAGGAGGCAGCCTTACGGGTTTGTGAACCCAAGAATAGTTCTTCTGTGGTATACCACACCAAACCAATTTGGCGAGAGGACGAAACGCTGTTATCTTGGCTTGATTCTCTATGAAAATTATGTTCCCAAAATCCCCTGCCCCGGGCTTTATTATTTATGTAGAGATTCACTATTTATGACTACATAATCAGATTGGGCACATAATTGGGAAAAAGTTTCCGCTTTTGGGAAGGACGCGCACAGGCCGAACACTTTTATGGCTCTTTCTTTTTCGTCAGTTGGTCGAGCTTCCGACCAACCTTGGTCGCGGAAAAACAACTCAATGCGGTTTAGATTATGGTAAAACCGGCGCTTGTAAAAGCGGAATAACGTTGTCCACCGAGCTTTGAACTCAGCCAGGGTAATAAAGATTATTTCCAGGGCTTTCATGATGAAGTGCAGAGAATATTGGAAGTGAGGCAGCACAAAGGTGGGCAATAAGGAGACCGTATGCTTACAATCTCTGCAGCATAGCCCGGATGATTGGAATCCGCTCCTCATAATGCTCATCAAGCACATTTCGGAAATAACAGCCGTGCTTATGCAGGGTATGCCAGTGCTGGCAATGCGGGCAGGATTCAGGCCGGTTGATATCCAACAGCTTGAAATTTTGTTTGTATTCTATTGGGTTCATATAGAATTCTGTGGTGATTATTTGCATGAAAAAGCTGCTCCTTTTGTTGTTATAATGTGCTATTTGCTATTTATTATGAGCCTTTTGCAAAATTAGCTTTTTTGTTAAAGGTAAAACATTGTTAGTCGTTTAGATGTACTCTTTTTTCGCTAGATTAAGGTCAAAAACCAAACCACAATGTAATTTAACATTTTATTCCAGGC